>DASTEB010000638.1:0-23690 GCA_035710025.1 Chloroflexia bacterium | reverse complement strand
TGCAACCCGAGTGCATGAAGGCGGAGTTGCTAGTAACCGCGTGTCAGCATAGCGCGGTGAATATGTTCCCGGGTCTTGTACACACCGCCCGTCACGTCATGGGAGTCGGCAACACCTGAAGTCCGTGCGCTAACCCCCTCTTAGGAGTGGGAGGCAGCGGCCGAGGGTGGGGCTGATGACTGGGACGAAGTCGTAACAAGGTAGCCGTAGCGGAAGCTGCGGCTGGATCACCTCCTTTCTAGGGAGTTCGATGCTGAGTCGAGGGTTCGCCCTCTTCGCTCATCACGATCCCAGGTCAACCATCAGCCTCCGGGCTGGTGAACCTACCAAATAGAGCCACCGATCGCTTACCCGGCGACGGTTGCTCGAGAACCGGCTTATGCGCTTCTCACCACTCTTCAGTTGTCAAGGTTACCCCTCGAATTCAAACGGCTTGCCATTGCGGCGGGCCGTTTTTTCGTGCCCCGCGCGCTCTTGCCCTAACCTTGAATCCGCTGCTCTCCTGTGCTAGACTGCCGATGGTGCCCCGTTTTCGCGCAGCATGGCGAAGACAACTCTATTCTGTCTCGATGGTGAGAAAGGAGATCCGAAATGGATACTACGGCGGGCCCTGGCAACCCTGCCACTCAGAAGGCTGAGTACGCCGAGGCGCAGCATGACGGGAAGGAAACCCCTACCTTCGCGAAAGACCTCGTAAAGAACTTCATCGGGGGCAAGTGGGTCGAAGGATCTTCCGGCAAGACCTTTGAGAGCCGCAATCCTGCCACGGGAGAATTGCTCGGTGTGCTCACCGTATCCGATAGGTCGGACGTCGAGCGCGCCGTTCAGTCGGCCTCCGAAGCATTCAAGCACTGGCGGCTGATGCCCGCCCCGCGGCGCGGTGAGATCCTGTTTAAGGCTGCGCAGATGCTCCTCGAGCGCAAAGAGGATCTCTCTCGCCTTATGACCATGGAGATGGGCAAGGTGCTGGCCGAGGCGCGCGGCGACGTGCAGGAAGCCATCGACATGACCTTCTACATGGCGGGCGAGGGCCGCAGGCTCCTGGGCGAGGTCGTTCCGTCTGAGCTGCCCAACAAGTTCGCCATGGCCGTGCGCGACCCAATTGGCGTGGTCGGCGCGATTACCCCGTGGAACTTCCCCATCGCCATCCCCTCCTGGAAGATCATGCCGGCGCTCATCGCAGGCAACACGGTCGTGTTCAAGCCCGCTTCAGACACGCCGCTGCAGGCGCTCGAGCTGGTCAAGATCCTGCACGAGGCCGGGCTGCCCGAAGGCGTGGTCAATGTGGTGCTCGGCCCGGGCGGCAGCGTGGGCGAGGCGATAATCGACCACCCTGATGTCAAGCTGATCTCCTTTACCGGCTCTACCGCCGCCGGTCAGCAGGTCGCCATGCAGGCCACCAAGACGCTCAAGCGCGTTTCGCTGGAGATGGGCGGCAAGAACGCCATAATTGTGCTCGACGATGCCAACCTTGATCTCGCCGTCGAGGGCATCCTCTGGTCGGCGTTCGGCACGACTGGCCAGCGCTGCACCGCGGCCTCTCGCGTTATCGTGCAGCGCGGCGTGCTGACCGAGCTGCAGGACCGCCTGGTCAGCCGCATCGAGAAGTTTCGCCTGGGCTACGGCCTCGACCCCAATACCGACATCGGTCCCGTGGTCAACAGGTCGCAGCTAAAGCGCATTCATGAGATGGTGCAGCAGGGCCGCGAAGAAGGTAGCGAGATTGTGATCGGCGGTGACGTGGCAACGGAGGGCGATCTGCAGAGAGGCTCATTCTACCGGCCGACGCTGTTCACCAACGTCAAGGGCAACGCTTTCATCGCCCAGGAAGAGATTTTCGGCCCCGTCACCGCCCTGATCCCGGTCGACTCGCTCGAGGAGGCCATCGAGGTGAACAACAACACTAAGTACGGCCTCTCCTCTTCCATCTACACCGCGAACGTGAACAACGCCTTCCGTGCGATGCGCGATATCACTACGGGCATCGTTTACGTGAACGCGGGCACGATCGGCGCGGAGATCCAGCTGCCGTTCGGCGGAACCCGCGGCACCGGCAACGGCCACCGTGAGGCGGGCCAGGCGGGGCTTGACGTGTTCACCGAGTGGAAGACCCTGTACATCGACTTCAGCGGCAAGCTGCAGCGTGCACAGATTGACGTGGAGAACGTTTAGGCGAAGCCCATTCGTTATGCCCCGGGCGAGGCGGCGTTGCTGCCTCGCCCTTTTCTTATCCTGGCAATAGTGTCGCGTGCCAATAGTTGCTCTGGGACAATGCCGCGCGGCCCCGCATGTGCTATACTTCTCTAATGGCCGTCTTGCGGGCCGAGCCGGGCTTATTTGACCGGTAGCGTGCAATTACCAACACTGAATCAGGAGACGTGCGGTGTCTAACAACGACGGCGAAGGGACGCCCAAAGCCCCCGAGGCGCACGAGAACTACGTGCGCGAAGAACTGGACCAGGACTTCATCACGCACGAGGGTGAGAAGCGCGGTCCAACCGCAACGACCGAGAACCCTGAGCGGCGCATGAAGCACCTCGGCGCCAGCGACGACGAGGTGGTGCCGGTCGTTCCCCCGATGTCAGGCCCTGCCGACGTGGTAGGAGAGAAGCGCGAAAACGCCCAGGGCAACGAGGCGAACGGCACCGAGATCGGCGAGGAGACGATCGATCCGCGTGAGGAATTGACCCCTGGTTAATTCGAACGGGTCAGCAGCGATGAGCAGCCGCGAGATGTATTGCAGCGCGGCGCGGTATTCAGAAGCCAACTGCGTGGAGGTTATTTTGCCATGAGCACGGCCGACGTGCTGGAACAACCGGCGTCAGCGGCGCGAGCCGACCGGCCGGAAATCGTAAACGACTTCTCGATGGTCATCGCGACCGTCAACGGCTCGGGCAGCCAGACGGCAAACGGTCTGCTGGCCCGGTGCGCCTTCAAGATGGGCATCCCTGTAAGCTCCAAGAACCTCTTCCCGTCCAACATCTCGGGATTGCCTACCTGGTACGTGATCCGCCTGAGCAAGGACGGCTACACCGCTCGGCGCGAAGACGCGGAGATACTGGTCGCTTTCAACCCGGCTACCGCGGAGGAAGACCTGGCGAACCTGCCGCCCGGCGGAGTATGCGTCTACCCCGACGAGATCAGCTTCCAGAGCCCTCGCGACGACGTTACGCTGTACGCACTCCCCGCCCGGGACATCATGAAGCAGGCAGAGATCGACCCCAAGCTGCGCGACCACGTGCGTAACATGGTCTACGTCGGCGCGCTCGCTTACCTGCTGGGGATCAACGTGGACGACCTTCGCGCAGGGCTGAACTTCCACTTCAAGGGCAAGAGCAAGCCCGTCGAGATGAACATGGGCGTGGTCGAGCGCACCATTGCGTGGGCCTCCGAGAACCTGCAGAAGTCCGATCCCTACCGTGTCGAACCGATGGACGCAACCAACGGCCTCGTCATGATCGACGGCAACACCGCCGGCGCGCTCGGAGCCATCTTCGGCGGCGTGACTGTCGCTTCTTGGTACCCGATCACCCCGTCCACCAGCCTGATGGACGCCGTGACCGAGTACCTTCCGAAGTTGCGGCCCCCGAAGGACGGCAAGACCGACTTCGCGGTTGTGCAGGCCGAGGACGAGCTTGCAGCCATCGGAATGGTGCTGGGCGCCGGTTGGGCGGGGGCGCGCGCTATGACCGCCACCTCCGGCCCGGGCATCTCGCTCATGACCGAGTTTGCGGGCCTGGGCTACTTCGCCGAAATTCCCGGCGTGATCTGGGACATCCAGCGCGTCGGCCCAAGCACGGGGCTCCCGACACGCACTTCGCAGGGCGACCTGCTCTCCACGTACTTCCTGGGTCACGGCGACACGCGGCACATCGTTCTGCTTCCCGGCAACATGCGCGAATGCTTCGAGTTCGGCTGGCGGGCATTTGACCTCGCCGAGCGGCTGCAGACACCTGTGTTCGTGCTCAGCGACCTCGACCTCGGCATGAACATCTGGATGACCGAGCCGTTCGAGTACCCAGACGAGCCGATGGACCGCGGCAAGGTGCTGACCGCCGAGCAGATAGCGCAGGCAGGCAAGTTCGGAAGGTACGAGGACGTAGACGGCGACGCAATACCGTACCGCACGCTCCCCGGCAACGAGCATCCCCTGGCGGCATACTTCGCCCGCGGCACAGGGCACAACCCTCAGGCTGTCTACTCTGAGCGCCCCGACGACTGGGAGGAGAACCTGCTGCGGCTCGAGCGCAAGCACGAGACTGCGCGCACTCTGGTCCCGAAGTCTGAGGTGGACATTCGCGAAGGCGCCGAGATCGGCATTATTGCCTACGGCTCGACCCGCGATGCAATCACCGAGGCACGCGACCGCCTGCGCGACAAGGGCGTCGAGACGAGCTACCTGCGCGTGCGCGCCCTGCCGCTTGAGGACACGCTGACCGATTTCGTGAACAGGCACAAGCGCCTTTACGTCGTTGAGCTAAATGTCGAGGGGCAGCTTCGGTCGCTGGTGCGGTTGCACATTCCCGAGCGCGCCGTCGACATTCGCTCGATCGCGCATCTTGACGGACTGCCATTGACCGCGGCCTACGTACGCAAGGCAATCCTGGAACAGGAGCAGAAGTAACATGGTAGCAACAACCGAAACCGAGCCCCGCCGCGAGAAAGTAAACCTGCTCGGCCTCGAGAAGGGCGAATACAGGGGCCGCCCGTCTACCCTGTGCCAGGGCTGCGGGCACGACTCGATCTCGAGCCAGATCATCACCGTGGCGTGGGAGCTTTCAATTAAGCCCCACCAGGTGATAAAGATGAGCGGCATCGGCTGCTCCAGCAAGTCACCCGCGTACTTCCTCAACAGATCGTTCGGTTTCAACGCCCTGCACGGTCGCATGCCCTCGGTCACCACCGGGGCCGCGATCGCCAACCGCAACCTGATCCCCCTCGCCGTTAGCGGCGACGGCGACACGGCCTCCATCGGCATGGGCCAGTTCAAGCATCTGATGCGCCGCAATGTGCCGATGGTGTACATCATCGAGAATAACGGCGTTTACGGCCTGACCAAGGGCCAGTTCTCGGCCACGGCCGACGTCGGCCAAAAGCTGAAGTACGCGGGCGTCAACGAGCTTCCGCCGGTGGACATCTGTCTCGAAGCCATCGCCTCGGACTGCGGCTTCGTGGCGCGGTCGTTCTCGGGCGATGCCAAGCAGGTGCGCGAGCTACTCAAGGCCGCGTTCAACTTCAACGGCACCGCCATCCTCGACATCATCAGCCCTTGCGTCACGTTCAACAATCACGAGGAATCGACCAAGAGCTACCCTTACGGCAAGGCCAACGAAGAGCCTCTGCACGACATAACTTTTGTGCAGAGGTTCGAGGAAATCCAGGTGGACTACGAGCCCGGCGAGGAGAAGATCGTCAAGATGCACGACGGTCCCGCGATTCGGCTGAAGAAGCTGGAGCGCGACTACGATCCAACCGACCGGTTCGCGGCCATGCGGCTGTTGCTCGAATCCCAGCAGAACCAGGACTTCGTGACGGGCCTGATCTACTTCAACGAGAACCGCCAGACGCTCCCCGAGGTCATGGCGCTCGACGACATTCCCCTGGCGGACATGCCGAACGACCGTGTACGCCCGTCCCGCGAGGCGCTCGCGCAGGTTCTTGCCGAGTACGATTAGTCCACTGCTAAAGTCAGCCCCGACGATATGCCGGCAGAGGGCCCAGGAGGGCAGACTCTGCCGGCATTTTGCACCGTGAGCGAGGACGTGAGCACATACCGAGCGTACATCTGCTTCGGGCCGAACTGCGGGCCGAAAGGCTCAGCCGGACTGCTCGCCGCCCTCGAGGCCGAGCTAACAGAGGCAGGGCTTGATCAAGCAGTCAGCGTGCTGCCGACCGGTTGCCAGGCGCATTGCGAGTCCGGCCCCACGATGGTCGTATACCCCGGCCCAACTTACTACCAGAAGGTGGACGTCGCGCGGCTCAAACGCATCGTGGCCGAGCACTTCAGGGGAGGCACGCCGGTCGCCGAGTTCTTCTGGACAGGCACCCGCAGGCGCGTCCTGCCCGACGGGCGCAAGGTGCTCGTGAATAGTCCGGTGCCCGAAGCCCCGCTCAACGGCGTAACGCACTCCCGCGAACGAACCCCCAGGACTAAGAAGTCGCCCCGCGAAGTAGACGACTTCAAGTGGTAGCAGGCGGACTCTGCGCCTGCTCCGCCGCGGCCGCGGGCTGCACATGACCGGGCTGTGGGGCCTCGTCGGTTCCCTCTACCACATCGAATGGGCGGGCAACACGGCTCAGGAGCAGGACGGCCAGTAGCGCCAGCAAGTGCTGGTACGTCAGTTGGAGATAGAACCCCGCGTACAGCAAGAGCAGCAGGCCCAGTCCGGTGTTCGGGTTTGCGTAGCGGGATCCGGCGCGATTCTGCTCCTTCGCAAAGCACGTACCGAGCGCGTGGAGAAAAAGTGTTAGCGATAGCGCATAGAGCGGCCACGGCAGGTACAGCGTGAAGCCCACCGACCAGATCGTGAACACGCCCGTGAAGCCCTGGTCAACCAATATGTCGGCGATGTTCCCCGCCGAGAAGAGCGCAAGTACCACACCCGGTACGATCCAGCTTCGCGGCCGCCGCCATCGTCCTGCCGGTACCGACGTCGCGGCGAAGAAGAACGCCGGGGCCAGCAGCGCAGCAGCCTCGCCCAGCAGCAACGCACCGCCTGTGCCGGGCAGCGACGCTCCAGCCCCTCCCATAAGCTCCGCAACGAGAACCGAGTAAAACCAGGTGGCGTAGGCCAGCGCGGTCACACCAATGCCGGCGCGCGCGGCGACAGGCAGCTCAGGCCTCAACACACCACGAGCCGTCGCCCAGCCCAGCGCGACGAGCGACAGGACATTGAACGTGATGTCGAGCCATGCGGCCTCGCGCAGCCCGGCAAAAGCGGTGAGCGCGGCGTGCGCCGCCAGCAGCACGCCGAAAAGGGCGAGGTAGATCGCCAGCGAAAGACCGGCAGTGTCGCGGCGCCGGTTTGCCGTGCCGCCGAACTGCAGCACCTCGCCCAGGTAGAGCGTGAACGCCACGAGGAATGCGGTCGAAATCAGGAATAGGCCCGAGCGGCCGATTACTTCGATCGCGATGCGGCCGGCGCCTTCAAGGGCGGGCGATGCCGCCATGCGCGAGATGACTCGGCCGAACAGCCACTCGATCCCGCCGACCCAGATCAGGGCTACAGCCGTGAGGCGAACCAGCCAGGCGCGCTCGCTCACGCCGCGCTATCCCGTGAAGACGGCGCGGTCGGCAAGGCCCCAGATGAACAGGCCCCCCGCGCCGTAGAGGAACGACTCGCGCACCGAGTTGCTGCCGCGGGTAAAGGCGAAAATCGCCGGGAATGTCAGCAGCACGCACACTCCGTACAGGAAGTGCATCCCACCGCGCGCGGGTAGCGCCCCCGAAAAGACCAGTATCATACCAAGGATGCCCTGGATCGCGAACAGGGCGACGCCAAGCACGAGAGCGCCGTTGTAGCTGCCGTCGGGCGGTTGCCTGCGGAAGAAGTTGAACAGCCCCCAGAAGCCGAGCGCGAGGGCGTACAACTGCACCATATTAGAAAGGCTTCCATGGATGTCCAGCACGAATTGCATCAGCCGAAATGTACCACAGCCTCAGGCGGGCGTCAATTAACATTGTGAGAAAATTTGCAGGGCCGGTGCGTCCGTGCGTATAATGCATATTATAGGGTAGCGTGGAGGTCCGACTGGAAAGCCAGGCACGGAGATTAGCCAGATGAGACTCAGCCCGTTCTACCCGCCTCCGTTGTTGCAGCGGCGCCTGGAAACGGCTGCGCGGCGCCTGCGCACCGGCGACGGTTCTCCCAGCATTGACGGCCTCGACGCGGCAATCCGCGGGTTCGGCGTGGCCATGGTCGTGCTGCTGAGCCTGTTCGGCTACGGCGCTCCAGAGTCGGGCGCTCCCCTCCCCTACGTCGATCCCCTGCTCGTCTCCAGCATCCTCGTAGTCTACAACCTCGTCGTAATCACCGTGCTGGGGGTTCCATGGCGCGCAACCCCCGGTGTTCGGCTGTTCGCGCTCGACTGGGTGGTTGCCTCCGCGGCCATCCTCGTGACCGGCGGGATAGGCAGCCCATTCAACCTGCTGTACTACGCGCTTGTGATCGGCGCCGCTCTCCGCGTGACTTTGTCGCGCTCGGCTCTGCTGGTGGCGGGCTGCGCGCTTGTCTATATGGCGCTCGCGGTGATACACCCCGACCCTGTCGCCGAGCTCCGGCTCCCCACCCTCGTCGTGCAGGTCACTTCGCTGGTCATGGTGATGTTCATGGCGGCCGGCATGAAGCACGCGTTCGAGGCCGAAGTCCGCAAGGTCGAGCTTGAGGAGCAAGCCGCGAACCAGCTTCGCCTGCTCAACACCCTCACAACCACTGTGCTGGCGGGCGTGCCGGACCTCGAGGGAGTGCTCCGTGCCATCGCATCGGCATCGGGCGAGGCAGTCAAGGCGGACAGCGGGCTTGCCGTGCTGTACGACCCGGAGGACGCACCCTCGGGCGCTGATGGCACGGGATCGCTGCCCCTCATAGTGGCCGACCACGACCCGAACCCCTCCACGCTGTCGCACCTCGAGCGCACCATACTGGACGGCGTTCTTGAGACCGCCGAGCCGGTTATCGTCGCCGAGGACCACAGCGCGCACGCCAACCACGCGCCCGCGTACCCTGCCCTCGAGCGAGGCGACCACAACGTTTGCGCAATCGCAGCGATGCCGTTCATGGTAGACGGCCGCGCGGTCGGCGCGCTTTTCGTCGCCCGGTACACTCGGCGTCCATTCACGGCTGCCGAAATCAACCTGCTCAAGGCTCTCAGCCAGCAATTGAGCGTGGCCGTGCGGCTCGCTCGGCTGTATGACATGGAGCGCGACAAGGCCAGCCGCTCCGAAGAGCGCGAGCGCCTGGAGCGCGACCTTCTCTCGATGGTATCCCACGAGCTGCGCACGCCACTCACGGCTATCAAGACGAGCGTCGGCGCGCTCACAGAGGAAGACCCCGCAAAACATCGTGCCGTGAAGCGCGACTCCACGGAGCTTCGACTGCTGCAGAATATCGAGCGCAGCACCGACCGTCTGATCAACCTAGTGAACGAGCTGCTGGACATGGCGCAGCTGCGCGCCGGGCGCGTGACCCTCAACATCCAGGGCGTGCATCTGGAAGAACTGCTGCTCGATACGGCTGCCCAGGTCCGGCCGCTGCTCGACGCGCGCGGGCAGCGCCTGTCGCTGGATCTGCCGCCACCGGGAACGCCCCGGCGCGAGCGGCTCTGCGTCCACGTTGACCGCCGCCGCGTGGAGCAAGTGGTGCTCAACCTGCTTTCCAATGCCATCAAGTACGGCCCGCAGGGCAGCGAGATCGTGGTTGGGGCCACGCCGCGTGCGGGTAGCGTGCGGGTGTTCGTGCGCGACGACGGGCCGGGCGTGGCGCAACACGAGCAGAAGCTCATCTTCGACAAGTTTTATCAGGGCTCGGGCTCTCCAGCACAGCGCAACGAGAGCAGCGGGCTTGGCCTCGCGATCGCACGCACGATTGTGGAGTTACACGGCGGCACCATAGGCGTGACGAGCAGGCCCGGGCGAGGTAGCACGTTCTACTTTACGCTGCCGCAGGACATCGACGATATGGGCGAGCGTCAGATGCTCGCCGGCATGACCCTGGAGAGGCATACATGAAGATCCTTATCATAGACGACGATCCCGACATAGTGGAAGCAATCACACTGTCTTTCGGCCTGCAGTGGCCCGATGCAACGGTGCTTGGGGCCGCGGACGCGGCCGAAGCGCAGGCAGCATTTACCCGAGAAAACCCCGACGTCGTGCTGCTCGACATTGCGCTGCCCGACGCGGACGGCTTCGAGGTGCTCAGGTGGATACGCGAGCGCTCCGACGTGCCTGCGCTAATGATCTCCGCCCGGGGCGAGGAAATCGACAAGGTGCGCGGCCTCGAACTGGGTGCGGATGACTACATCACCAAGCCGTTCGGATACCTCGAGTTGTCGGCCCGAATCCGCGCGGTCGTGCGCCGTGCTCAGTCGCTCCCTCCGATGAGCGGGGGCGGCAAGTTCGAGTCGGGCGACCTCGTCGTGAACTACTCATCGCACGAGGTGTTCGTCAAGGGTAAGCAGGTCAGGCTCACGCCCATCGAGTACAAGCTGCTCTACCAGCTTACGCGCAACGCGGGCCAGGTGCTGATGCACGACCACCTGCTGACAAAGATATGGGGACCCGAGTACCTGGGCGAGCTTGACTACCTGCGCATCTACATCCGCAGGCTTCGCGAAAAGCTAGAGGCAAACCCTCAGCAGCCGGTGCAGATTCTGACCGAGCGCGGGCTGGGCTACCGCTTCAACCCTCACCCCAACCCTGACGCCGCTTGACGATGCCGGGCAGCCTCGGCGCCGGACGTGGCGAGCGTGCGCTTCGTGTCGCGCTCGATACGACCTACGCGGGCACCAACCCCACAGGAGTCGGCTTATACTCCCTGCGCCTGGCCGAGGCGCTCCGGGCGATCGCGCCCGCGCACCATCTCGACCTGCGTTGCTACGGCCCGCCCTGCAAGGCATTCAGCGGCAGGCCCCTGCTCGTTGACATAGCGCAGGAGTGGCCGGTCAACACGCACGGCGTTTTGCCGCTACGGCTCGCGGCCTTCGCGCCCGACGTCGTCCACTCAACGTCGCACATCGGGCCGTTGTGGAGCGCGGGGCGGCGCATCGTCACGGTACACGACCTCATATTCCTGCGCCGCCCGCGTGATTACAACCCGGCATGGTTATCAATAACGCGCCTGCTGCTTCCGCTGGTTCTCCGCCGCGCCTCGGCTGTAGCCTGTGATTCGCAAGCGACCCGCCTCGATCTTGTAAGACGGCTCGGCGTCCGGGCTAACCGAACGGTGGTCATCTACCCCGGGATCGACCCTCAGCCCACGGATACTGTCCGCGTGGCGCCGCCTCTTCCTCGCCCTTACATACTGTGTCTGGGGCCGTGGGCGCGGCGCAAGAACCTCGAAGTCGTCGTGCAGGCGTTCGCCTCGCTGGCCCCGCAGCATCCGGATGCTCGGTTGGTCATCACCGGCGGGCCGGCCCCGGGCGTGCAGAGCTACACCAAACAGGAGTTGATCAGCCTGCTGCCTGAGCACTTGCGCGATCGTATGTTACTTCCGGGATATGTCGACCGCGATGAGATCAGGGGACTCCTGTCGGCGGCGAGTGTGCTGGCATACCCTTCTGTGGACGAGGGGTTCGGCCTGCCGCCGCTCGAAGCGATGGCCGCCGGGGTGCCGGTCGTGGTCGCAGATACGCCCGCCGTGGTAGAGGCAACGGGCGGCGCTGCCCTGGTTGCCCCCTCCGACGACCCGAGCGCCTGGGCGTTCTGGCTGTCGCTATTGATCGCGAGACAGGACGTCGCCGGGCAGCTTCGCGAAGCCGGGCTTCGGCGCAGCGCCCGCTTCACGTGGGAGGCGTGCGCGCACCGGTTCGTCCGGACATACGGACGCGTGGCGAACCGCCCCGTTAGGGGCATCCAGCTTAACACCTTTTCATGAAATATTAAGAGAAAGACGGTGAATATTTGGTGAAAACAGGGTAGTCACCGTGCCTCTTCTTAGGTATAATGCTGTGACTGCGGTCGCCCGGCCGTAGCCTTGAGCGTGCACAGGAGGACGCGATGAACCTCACTGAGAACCAGGAGCCTTTCGTCATTTTCCCGGCAATGATCCTTGCCATTCTACTGCTGGTGCTGATCGATAGGATCGGCACTGTTCGCGTGCCCAAAGAAGAGGAAGAGGAGGAAGTCTAATGGCCCGAGCTACCCGGTCTCTTGGCGATAGAGTCCCGCGGCCGCCCGGACCCGGCGACGTGTACGAGCGTCTGCCCGGCGGACTCCGCAGCAGGCTGAGCAGGATCGGCGCGGGTGTGCGCCGCACCTGGGAAGACGTCTCCAGCTCCATCGTGCGCAACGGCTGGCCCACATCCGTTCGCGGCCGCTCGCTGGCGGTCATGAACAGCGTGTTCCTCCACCTGCACCCCATCCGCACCCGCCCCGACGCCATCAAGATGACCTACACCTTCGGGCTGGGCGGCATCTCGTTCTTCCTGTTCTTGCTCCTGACGCTGACCGGCGTGCTCCTGATGTTCTACTACATCCCGTCCATCGACCAGGCGTGGCAGACCATGAACTTGATCAAGCAGGAGCAGCCCTTCGGCTGGTTCCTGCGCAACATGCACCGGTGGGCGGCGCACGCCATGGTAATCACCGTGTTCTTCCACATGTGCCGGGTGTTCTACACCGGTTCGTTCCGCGCCCCCCGCCAGTTCAACTGGGTGGTCGGCGTGATCTTGCTCGTGCTCACGTTCCTGCTTAGCTACACCGGCTACCTGCTCCCGTGGGACCAGCTGGCGCTTTGGGCCGTAACGGTAGGCGTGAACATGGTCGGCTCGACCCCTCCGCCCGCGCTAGGCGAGCTTGTGAAGTTCTACCTAATCGGTGACTACACGGTCGGGCAGAACGCGCTGATCCGCTTCTACACGCTGCACGTGATCGCCCTGCCGCTTCTGCTTTCGATCTTCCTCGCGGTGCACTTCTGGCGCATCCGCAAAGACGGCTTCTCGCGCGGCCTGACGTTCACGTCCCGCCTCACAGAGCACGTCGACACGCGCTCGGCAGGGGCCAGGGCCGCGGGCAAGGAGAAATAGGAGAGCACTATGGCAACTATCTCCGATCGCGTGGGCCAGGAGCCTAACGTCACGGTGCAGAGGGGCGGCAAGGTTCTTACCCCACCCGCCCGCACGCGCCCGAGCACACCAGCCGAGCAAGAGGCCGACACGGTACAGGTATGGCCACATCTCGTGGTGATCGAGTTCCTGGGCGCGCTCATCATCACTATCAACCTGGTACTGTTGTCGACGCTGTTCAACGGCCCGTTCCTCGCGCTCGCGAACCCCGACCGCACACCCAATCCGTCGAAGGCGCCGTGGTACTTCCTGAACCTGCAGGAGCTACTGCTCCACATGAACCCGGCGCTGGCGGGTGTGATCGTGCCCACTATCGCGCTTGTTCTCATCGCCGTAATCCCGTACGTAGACAGGAGCACGCGAGGACTCGGCGTCTGGTGGTACAGCGACCGCGGGCCTAAGATCGCGATCTTCACGACCATCTACACCACGGTTGTAACAGGCTCGCTTATCGCGCTCGACAAGTTCTTCCCGCTGAAGGCTGCTTTCACCGACTGGCTGGCTACGTCCGTCACATCCTCTACGGGTCAGGCAGGTTTCCTGTCCTTCTTGACGGATGCGACCGCGGGCATTCTCGGCGGTACGTCCACTGAAATCGCTCACGCGAACGCTCTCGGCGTGCTGGTCGAGGCTCTCGTTGGCTGGATCATCCCGACAATCTTCTTCATCATCTTTCCGGTGTTGCTTGTGGTGCTCCTCAAGAGAGTCTTTAGGGGCATCGACCTCTCGGAGATCATCCTGGGTCTGTTCACGGGCTTTGTCGTGGTCTACCTTGTGCTGACGTTCGTAGGTACGGCGATGCGCGGACCCAGCATGGATCTGTACCCACCGTGGGCGCTTCCGCCCAACCAGGAATAGGGCGCGACCCGGAACTACGCAGCGCCCGGGCATGACACTATTCGCGCAAGCCGACAGCAAGGAGCTTTCGACATGCAGGTTGCAGACAATAGACGCGAAACCCTGACGCCAAGGACAGGCGTTGACGCGCTGAACCGCCCCGAAGACACGGCGGGCGGGCGGGTCGCTCCCCGCCAGACGCGGCGCGACCTACTCAAGTGGGGCCTTTTCGGCTCGCTGCTGCTGATGCTCGGCGGCTTCGGGCAGGCATTCCTCATGTACTTCTACCCGAGGCAGGTCGGCACCTTCGGCGGCCGGGTGACAGTGCCCGGCGGCCTGGCCGACTACCCGGTCGGCACCGTCGAGCGAATACGCGAGGGCAAATTCTATCTTGCCCACGTGCCCGAGGGCCTGCTGGCCCTCTACTGGAAGTGCGCGCACCTGGGCTGCACGGTGCCCTGGAAGCCGGACGAGGTCTTCCAGGATCAGGTGGGCGTGTTCCACTGCCCGTGCCACGGCTCGATCTACCTGCGCAACGGGCAGAACGTCGCAGGCCCGGCCCCTCGCCCGCTCGACCTGATGGAGATTGAGCTGACCGGCGACCGGATTGTCGTGAACACCGGTAAGATCACGCAGCGCGTGCAGGCCACTCCCGAGGACGCCGTCAAGGTCTGATCCTCGCGGTCACAACCACAACTCGTATCGCCGGGCAGACCTATTGCCAGGCCAGGAGGAACCATGCGGGACAAGGTCATACTCGGTGTAACTTTGTCTATCGTACTTCTACTTTCCCTTGTCATATACGGGGTGGTGGACACGCAGCGCGCACCGACCACCCGAGCGGCCGATCTGGAAGTGGCGGTGCGCGCGGGCAAGCACCTGTACGCGCAGTACTGCGTGCAGTGCCATGGGCCGTTGGGTGAGGGTTGCATCGGCCCCGCCCTCAACCGCAGCACCTGGCGGCCGCAGACGCCAGACGGCGCAACAAACCCGGACTTCGACGATGCCTCCGAAGACTTCATGCGCCTCGTCATCGAGCGTGGGCGCATCTCAAATCAGCCGGGCCAGCAGATGCCTCCCTGGGGCATCGAAGAGAACGGCCCGCTGAACGACCAGGAGATCGAAGACCTCATCGCCTTCATCCAGTACGGCGACTGGGGAGCGGTGCTCGAAGACGCACCGTCGGCTACCGGCCTGAACGAAGCGCTGCCGGCATACCCCGGCTTCACCGACCCCAACCAGCTTGCACGCGTAAAGCAGCTCATGCTCTCCAAGGGCTGCCTGAACTGCCACGCCCTGGGCAAAGGCGGCGGGCGCATCGGCGCCGACCTGACCGACGTGGGAAGCCGCCGAACAGCGGAGTGGCTGCGCAAGTGGATCGAGGACCCCAAGTCGGTCCCGGCAGCGGAGCGCGGCCCCAATCTCTTCCTGGTTGGGCCGACGGCCACCGTACCGGCGCCGGGCGGCGTTTCCGAGCCGAGCGGATCGCCAACACCGACCGTACAGGCGTTCCCCATGTACACCACTTACATGCCGACGATCCCTCTCACCGATGAGGAGCTGGATCTGCTGGTAGATTACCTGTCCAAGGCCCGGACCACGACGCGCTAACGGCCCGAGCCGGCAAGGAGCACCGCAAGCATGGCCGCATTCCGCGACCTATTCACGACAACCGCATCGGGCAGGCGCCTCAGCCCCAAGGGCCGCGCAGCGAGCGTGCTGGCCCTCGTCATGGCGTTCGGGCTGAGCCTCGGCGCCCTGAACGTGCCGCTGGCCTCGTCGGCTGCCCACCAGATAGACGTGCTGCACCTTGCCGATGCGGCCGCGCCCATCGACCCACGATCGGAGTTATGGGAGCGCGCTGCCGAGCTTGAAGTGCCTCTGAGCGCGCAGCAGATGCAGCAGCCGGGCGGCGGCACGACCCGTACGGTGCGCGTCCGTGCCGTCGAGGACGGGCTGAGCTTCGCAATTCGGATGTCTTGGGAGGATCCGACCCGCGACGACGGACAGGGTCTGGTGCCGACTGATGCCGCCGCCATTCAGCTGCCCATCGACCCGGCAGTCCTGCCTTACCAGTGCATGGGACAGACCAACAGCCGCGTGAACATCTGGCAGTGGAAAGCCTCGCTGGAGGTCACCGACCGCTCGGCCATCGGCGCGCTGGCGGAGGAGGGCGCGGGCGTCCGCAACCTGACCAGTAATGGCATCTGCAAGGCAGTCGACTCGCCCGGCCTCGCCCCTCGGGTGCGCTCTTTCCACGACGGGCAGATGTGGCACGTGGTCTTTGCCCGAGGCATCGGTAAGGGCAACCTCACCTCGGCACCTATCGAGCCAACGCTCAACACGTCGGCCGCCTTCGCCGTATGGAACGGCACGCAGGGCGAGGTGCGCGGTATGAAGGCCGTGAGCACCTGGAACACAATGGCTTTCACGGCGCCTGAGAAGAGTAATGCGGGCGACTTGATCGCACTGGGAGCGGTGGTTCTCCTGTCGGCGGCCGCCGTTGCGTTCACCATGCGCCGCATGGCTGGTAGCTAGCACGGACAGATGAAAGTACAGGGCGCTCGCGGCATCGTCGTGCGCGCCGGTCGGAGCGATGCGCACCCGCGCAGCAGCGTGCGGAAGGAAACTGGACGAGGAGAGAGGCAAGCATGAGTGTAGCAGCGAGGGATCTCGAGTACGCCCAGGGCAGGGCGGGGTTCCTGACCGGAGAGGGAAGCGCATCGCGCAACTTCCTGTACTCCGCCATCTTCTGGCTGACTATAGCCGACTTCGTCGGTCTGATAGCCGCCGTGCAGATGATCAGCCCCGACTTCCTGGCTGGCATCCCGTGGATGTCGTTCGGCCGCCTGCGGCCCATGCACACCAACGGCGTGCTCTTCATGTGGCTTTCGATGGCACAGATCGGCGCGTTCCTCTACCTGGTGCCGCGCCTGTGCGGCATCAAGCTGCACAGCGAGATCCTGGGCAATATCACCATGATCCTGTGGAACATGGTCGGCGTGGCGGGCTACCTGACCCTCATGAACGGCATGACCCAGGCCCGCGAGTACGCCGAGCTTATCTGGCCCTTGGACGTGATGGTGATGGTCGGCCTCCTGCTCACCGGATATAACATCTACCGCACGATAATGGACCGGAAGGAGAAGAAGTTATTCGTCTCGCTCTGGTACATAATGGGCACGATGGTCTGGATGCCAATGCTCTACTTCGTGGGCAACGTCATGTGGCAGCCCCTCTTGCCTAGCACGCAGACAAACCTCGCGGGCTTCCCCTCAGGCGGCCTCACCGGCATTGACGACGTGACCTGGCAGTGGTTCTATGGGCACAACGTGCTCGGCTACTGGTTCACAACGTCGGGCGTCGCCATCGTGTATTATCTTGTGCCCGTGATTATCCGGGCGCCTCTCTACAGTCACTTGCTGTCGCTGATCGGCTTCTGGTCGATCGCCTTCTTCTACGGGCTTGTGGGCCAGCACCACATCCTGTCAACCCCGACCCCGGGCTGGCTCAAGACGCTGGCCGTAATCGGTTCGCTCGGCCTGTTCATCCCGGTGTTTACCTTTCTCACGAACATCTGGCTTACGATGCGCGGCAACTGGGCCAAGATCTATGAGAGCCTGCCGCTCAAGTTCGTAATCGTCGGCACCATCTTCTACTTCATCACATGCGTGCAGGGGCCGATGCAGGCCATTCAGGGCTTCAACCGCCTGATCCACTTCACCAACTGGATCGTCGGCCACGCCCACCTGGCGCTCCTCGGCACCTTCTCATTCTGGGCAATGGGCGCAATCTACTTCATCATCCCGGTCAGCCTGAAGCGCCGCATCTACAGCCCGGGACTTGCCGAGGCGCAGTTCTGGCTGGTCACCGCCGGCTTCCTGCTCATGATGCTGTCGCTGCAGATCGGCGGCCTCATCCAGGGCGCCATGTGGATGAACGGCGACCCGGTATACAAGGTACTGCCCGCGCTGAAGCCCTACCTGGTCATTCGGGCCATCTCGGGTGCCATGATCGTTGTCTCGGGCATCATGCAGGCGTGGAACATCTACAAGACCGTCACGGCGAGCGAGCCGGTCACCGCTGCGGCGCCGGCCGCGGCCGAGGCCCCCGCTTAGTCGCCGCTACCGAGCTAGCAGGCTGAGGAAAGACACATGCATCAGCAGGGTGGAGCCGTATTCCGAATGGACGGCCGCACGATATTCTTTGGTGCGGTAATAGTCTTCGCGTCCATCATCTTCATAGTCACGACGCTGCCGTTTCTCACGTTCAACCCGCCGCAGTCGGCCGACGCGCGCCCACTGAACCAGGTGGAGGAGGCAGGGCGCCGACTGTACGCTTCCAACGGGTGCAACTTCTGCCACACGCAGTATCTCCGGCCCCAGGACTGGACCGGCGTCGGCACGTTCCGCACGACCGGCCGCACGGCCCAGGCAGGCGATTACTTTTTCCAGCAGACCCCCATGCTAGGCTCCGAGCGCACCGGCCCCGATCTCTCGCAGGAAGGCGGAGTGCACACCGACGAGTGGCACCTTGCCCACTTCTACAACCCGCGCTGGACCTCGCCCAAGTCGATCATGCCGCAGTTCAGCTTCTACTACGAGCAGTCTCCCGCGGGCGGCATTGTGCCCAAGCAAGAGATCTACGATCTGATTGCCTACGTGCAGAGCCTGGGCGGCAACGCCGCGATCGAGCGCAACCAGCGCCAGAAGGCGCTCAAGGCCAAGCTGCTCGAAGAGCGCGGGCGCGGTAACGAGGCCATCATCCACGAGTGGTTCCCCTCGACCTGGCGCACGGTGCGCAACCCCATGGAGCCGACCACGCGCTCGCTCATCCACGGCAAGCAGATCTTCACCACCAACTGCATTGGATGCCACGGCCTCAAGGGCGACGGCAAGGGACCGGCAACTTACTTCATTAACAACCCCGCGCCGCGTAACTTCACCGACCGCTCGCAGCAGCTCTACTTCTCGGACGGTGAGCTTTACGATGCGATCCTGTTCGGGGTGGACGGCACGGCCATGCCCGCGTGGGGTGACATCCTCACGGTGAATGACATCTGGGACGTTACCAACTTCATCCGCACTATCCCGAACGGCGGTCTGCTGCGCGACGACCTGGACGCGTCCATGATGGTCAGCCCGGCCGACGTGAAGCCCATCGAGGCAACGCCCATCGCCCTCCCCGGCGAAACCGGCACAGGGGGCCAGGGCCAGACCGGCGCTTCAACCGGACAACCTACTCCTCAGACGTCGCCCTCCAGGCCGACGCCCGGGGGCACGGCCCGTCCGGGCGCGACGCCCGCGCCATAGAGACCCGATGCGGCAAAGGAAGGGTAACGGAATGCACACAACATCGCGCAATAGGTGGATCGCCGCGGTCGGGGGCTTGCTCCTCGCGCTGGTGCCCGCGAGCGCGTTCGCGCACGACAACGTGGGCGGCGACGAGCTGGCCGTAGCCAACTGGATGCTGGTCGGCGCGATCATCACAATCGTGCTGGGCCTCATCTGGGGCGTGTGGGCGGTCCGCGCCGGCCAGTTCAGCAACGTCGAAGAGTCGAAGTACCGCATGCTCGAGCTTGCCGAGGACTTTGACGCAATCATGGCCGAGGCCGACGCCCGCGAGCGCGCAGCGTTCGAGGCCGAGGCAGTAGCGCGTGAGACCGCGCAGGCAGGCAGCCCCGCACGTAAGAAGTCGGGCGAAGCACTGGCTGGAGGCAAGGCCCACTAGGACGGTATCTAAACAGGAGGACACGATAGGTGCCTTTTCCCAACGAAAGCGATCCAATCAAACCGTGGTCATGGAACCTGCCGCTCGAGCTGCTCGTTTGGTTCGTGGTCATCCTGCTCGTGGTGGGCATCTGGACGTGGACCCGCGCCGGACGCGACCGCACCAATCTACCGGACGTCGTCGGGCGTAACGTCGAGGACTTCGCGGGGGTGACGCAGGAGGGCAACGGCCCGATTCCGGTGTTCCTCCTCTTCTTCTACCTCGTGGTGGGGCTGTTCATGGTGGCCTACCCCGCGGTTACGCTCATCTTCAATTACGACTATTAGATCACGCGCCGAGCAGCGCACCGATTGGAGACGGCCATGGAGCATGAAGCCAGGCTGACGCAAAACGACATACAGCGTGCGCACGAGGCGCGCAAGCTTGAAGTGGAGGAGCCTCTCTACGGCCTCGCGCCCGAGCCGGGCGGCGGTGGGCCGGAGAGTGTGGGCGACGCCAACCAGCCCACCGTCGAGGCGCCGGTAGAGGAGCCTGAAGGCCCGTACGACGATCGCGTCAACATGACCTGGGGAATCGTGCTCGGCGGAGTAATTCTGCTGGTAATCATCGTCGCCGTCCTGTACCTGGGCGTGGGCAATACGTATTCCAGCCAGCCCTTCACAACCTACCCCGTGAAGTAAGGGAGCTAGACTGCCAATGGCCTTTGTACGAACAATCACTTTCACCGTGCCGCCCGATCGCACGCACGAGCTCGACCCTGGACATAACCTCTACCTGGCGTCGGTACACGGCATCAAGATCGCCGCGCAAAACGTGCAGGGCTTCCACCGCGGAGGGGTCTGGATGCAAAGGCAGCCCGATGCCTCGATTAAGGTGGTCATGTACTCGCAGTGGTACGAACTGGACAACATCGAGACATACGCCAACGTCCCGATGGTAAGAGATTTCGAGCGCGACGTGTCTAAGTACCTCAGCACGCCCGTCGTCGAGATTTACGAGGTAATGGGCTAGGCACGCGATGTTTGGCTTCGTACAATGGGACAATGCGGTCACGCTCGTCCTCGAAGTGCTGCTCTCCCTCGCAATCGTGGTCGGGCTGATCTTGGTTGTGCGCCGGGTGAACGCAAGGGCCGCGGCCGAGCATCAGGCGCAGCAATCGCCCACGACCGAGAACCACGAGAACAAGGGGCAGTAACCGCCCAACGTGTTGGCGCGCAACGGTTGGCGCCGGCGCTAGATAGGAACCAGGTTTGATCGACAGCATCACAGGCAACCGCAGGGTACGTAACGGCGTCTACATCGTCTTCGGATTACTGACCGTTGCGGTTGTCGCGCTCTCGTTTGTCCAGCTTTATCTCATTTACTCGGCCCCCGACGTGCCTGGCTACGGAAGCATTAGGGCTACAGAGCAGGGCTACCCGCCTGAAGACCGGCGCGGCGCATTCCTCGTCCTCAACGAGCACAACAACCCCGCTTTCGTGGGCAACCTCGTGGAGCTGCTCGCGACCACCGAGCCGGGCGTCGTCAGCCCCGAAGAAGGCGCGCATGTGCGATCGCCGGAGCTAAAGTCGATATTGATACAGTCGGCGGCGCTAAACGAGCCCGACCAGTACCGAGTGTACCGCATCGGCGTGTCTGAGCCGGACATTTTCGACCGCGAGCGGCAGCCCGGCGGCCGCGTCATGCTGATCACACCGAAGGACGGCAAGTGGCCTGAGGGCGCCTACTCCGTCGATATCCCCGCGGAGGGCATGTACGGCGGCCGGACATATTTCCAGTTCTACGTGGACCCCGAGTAGCAGCGCAACCAGAGCATAAGTCAGCGAGAGAGGAAGAAGCAGGGATGGCAACCATAGCGGCACAGGGAACGATAGAGCCGGCAGCGCAGGCGGCGTCCACCACCGGGACGGCGCCCGCAGAGGGGCATGACGAGCACGGCATTCCGCGCTTCTTCTTCGCGGCATGTGTCGCGCTGCTCCTGAGCGCCACGCAGGGGGTTATCCAGCGCATCCCCGCCATCTCCGACTGGCTCCGCGACGCCGACTATGGCGGGCACATGGTGACCAACCTCGCGCTGACCCACATCACTATAGTGGGCGCCGGCACTATCAGCCTGACAGGCCTGATCTATTACGTACTCCCCCGCGTCACGCGCCGCCCGCTTTTCAGTACAGCGCTGACCAACGTGTCGTTCTGGGCCACCTTGATAGGCGTATTCGGCTTCTACATCGCCATGCTGCTCGTCGGCATCTACGAGGGCATGATGGTGCACGCCGGGTGGGCCTACGACGCCGCCCGCGAGTGGATGGGCGCGTGGCACAAGGGCCCAATGGCCGGCACAGCCGCAATCATGGGCCTGGGCTACTGGACGTTTGTCACCAACGTGTACGTGACCGTGGGCCGCGCATCGGGCGAGCGCAAAGTCAACCCGCAGGCCGGGCCGACCGACCACGAGATGCTGCTGGCCAAGTTCTTCGTCGTCGGCGCGACAGGGCTCCTTTTCGGCACAGTTCAGGGCGTGTACCAGGTGATGCCGTGGTCGCTCGACTGGCTCCTCAAGACGGGAGCGGCCGGGCACATGATCGACCCGATGGCCCACGCGCACATGAACCTGGTGGGCGGCGTCAGCGTCGCGCTCATGGGCCTGGTGTACTACTTCCTGCCGCGCATGACGGGCAAGGCGATCTACAGCATGAAGCTGGGAGTGTTCAGCTTCTGGTGCATCGTGATAGGCGTTTTCGGCTTCTACTTCTCGGCCATCGGCCTCGGTTGGATCGAGGGCGAGTGGGTGCTGGGAGGCATGACCGATATCGAGGCGCGCGACGCCATGGGGCCGATACACCCCATCCTGCTTGCGACTACAGCCAGCATCATGGGTCTCGGCTTCTGGTCATTCATCGCCAACGTCCTGCTGACCCTGCGGCGAGGCACTGCCCCGTCCGCGCCGCCCGACCGCAAGCTCCTGGCGTTCATCGGCTTCAGTGCGGTGGCGATCTTGCTCGGTACAATCCAGGGAGTGATCCAGATCCTCCCGCCTATCGCCGACTGGCTGCTTGAGGCCCTTCCCGCCGGGTATCTCGTGACTCCTCTGTCGCACGCGCAGCTAAACATGGTCGGCTTCGTGATCGTGAGCCTGAGCGCGCTAATGGTATTCCTGCTGCCGCGCCTGCTCGGCCACGTCGAAAGCGACCCGGTGCGCGGGCGCCGCGCCCTGACCGTGATGGCGGTGGGCATTTCGTTCACCTACCTGGTGTACCTCATCATCGGCCTGCTCGAAAGCCGTCTCATACACGAAGGCTACACCGCTGCCGAGGCCCGCGCCGCAGTAGCTACCGAGTTCGGCCGCCACGCGCTAATCATCGGCGCGCAGGTCACGCTGGGGTTGGGCTATCTGCTCCTGTTCCGCCACATCTCGGCGGTAATCGGCCGCGGGCGCATCCGCAAGTACTTCGCAGACTTCCGCGCCCGCATATCGGGGGCCATCCGGCAGAGCGTGCGGGTACACCCACGCGCCCGCACGAGCGAACGCCCGGCGGCGCAGCGGCGCGCACTCGCCTCCGTAGTCCTGGAGCTGCTGTTCCTGGGGTTTGGTTGGTTCTTTAGCGGCCGCCCGTTCATCGGCATCCTCATGTTCAGCCTGGGTGCCGGCTACGCATCCATCGCGTTCGTTGTGCTCGCCATAGCCGGCAACACCGACCCCGCCCCCATCCTCCTTGCGGTGTACATCGGGCTTATCATGCTCAGCGCATGGGGTGTGTACCGCACCTATATGCGCGACTGGCAGCCGCTGCCTGAGAGCGCAGCGCAGGCCTGAGAGTCTGCTGCCCCACCCTTCACCTTCCGACAGCAGCAACGCGTGGACAGGTGGCACCGATGCACGTCCGTGTGTCTGGTGGGAGAGGGAGCACGTCGGAGCCTTCCTTGGGGCGTGAAGCGTCATAAATTGCCCCATGGCGCGAGTGCAGACGTGGCCAACTGGCTACGTGTGCAACGAGCGCACTGCTGGCTGTCGCTGCCGGCGATCTGAGGGCTGCGAGTACGCGGCGCCTCGGCCCAAGACCTGCTAATTCTCCAGCCAGGGTAGTCCCATTTTTGCCCCGGGTGATCACCTTGAGCGACAATATACAACAGGCGCCGCGCAGCTTCGATCTGCGCCACCTAACAGGCCCGTTCGACGTAGTCGGCGACGTACACGGCTGCCTCGACGAGCTGGTCGAGCTTGCCCGCAAGCTGGGATATGTGGAAGACGCCGAGGCTGGGCTTGTTCACCCCGACGGGCGCAGCATGGTGTTTCTGGGCGATCTGGGCGATCGCGGCCCGGCCAGCGCGAGCACCTTCGC
>DASTEB010000637.1:0-2963 GCA_035710025.1 Chloroflexia bacterium | reverse complement strand
CGGGGCAACATCCACGGCCCTCACGGCTGGATCGACGACTACGGCATCTACGCCGAGCCGCTGGTTCCGGTACTTGAGAGGCGCGGCTTCGACGCCACCGTGTTCTACGGCAATGACGTAGAGCGCCTCAAGGCCAATATCGACGCGGGTAACCCCGCTGTGGTGTGGCTCACCACCGGCCGCTACGAGCGCCGTCCCGCGTTCTGGGGCGAGCACGACGGCCAGAGCTTCAAGCTTGTGCCCTACGAGCACGCCGTTGTCGTCTACGGTTACGACTCGGACGGCATCTACTCGATGGACGTCGGCTCGGGCGAGTTCGTGCACACCGACTGGGAGTCGTTCCTGCGCCGGTGGGCCTACTTCGACGGTATGACCCTCATCATCCGCCCGGCGTGGTAAGGCCGCCGCAGGCTAGACCTGCTTGAACTGCTCGAACGGCTGCCTGCAGCTCCGGCAGTAGTAGATGGCGCGGCACAGCGTGGGACCGAACGCGTTCTCCACCACTGTGTCGCGGGATTCGCAGTAGGGGCACTCGACCACCGGCATCAGCTGTATGAAGCTGGGCCGGTTGGGCATGTCGCGGCGCAGGGGAGGCGGCGCGAAGCCCGAGCGCTTCAGGTTCTGCCGCCCGCGCTCGGAGATGCGGTCCGAAGTCCACGGCTCGTCCAGCGTGACCTTCACCGTGACGGGCACGCCGGGCGCGGCCTCGGCCAACCGCTCTACCACGCTCTCCTTCATCACGTCCAGCGCGGGACAGCCCACGAACGTCGGCATAAGCTCGACCTCGATGCCCTCACCCATCGTGACGTTGCGCACGATGCCCAGGTCGACGATGGAGAGGTTGGGAATCTCGGGGTCCATGACTTCCAGCAGGGCTTCCCGGACCTCGGCTTCGGTTATGTTGTGCGTTGTCTTCATGTAAGCCTTCCTGTTGCTTTGCTCTAGCCGCCTCCGGTGATTTGCTCGGCGGCGATCACCAGGGCGAATGTGTACAGCACTATCATTACGAGGCTGAAGGCGCTGATGCCTATCGCGCCCCAGCTTTTGCGCTTGACCGTAGAGGGCGTCGCGCTGGCCCAGGCGTTACGAAGCGCGCCTCGTGCCAGCCCCATGCCCACCGTCCAGGCTATCACCCACCCGGCGAAACCTGCGCACAGGGCCGGTAGGCCGAAAGGCGCGGCAAACCACACCGCCGTGCCCGCCACGAAGATCGAACCTACGGACCACACGAGCGCCCACGTCGAGGCTGTATCGGCGGGGGCAGGACCGCTGCGGCGCTCTTCGTCGCGGTCGAGGTCCCTGCCGGGCGAACCTACCACACTGCCTCGGGGTCGAGCCTGTAGACCGAGGTCATCTCGTCCCACAATTCCGTAAACTCGGGACTGTGTTCGCCTCGTCGGCCGCCGTAGAGCGGCACGATGGTAGGGCGGTAAAGGTCGGTGTTGCGGTCCGGCTCAGCCGGGAACGGCAGGCCCAGTTGCTCGAAGTACGGGGCGATCTGCGAAAGCCACTGCCCCTGCAGGTACTCCATCGGGGCGGGCAGCGCGCCGTCGCTCAGCAGTTCGGCCTCGCCTGGCAGTTCCTCGAATACGCCGAGCGCGTCGGGCCACAGCTCGAGCAGCGCGTTCTCCAGCCGCTTGCGGGCGTCGGGGCTCAGGTTCGCGAGGCGGTTGAGCCACATGTCGCCGTGCATCAGGTGGTACTTCTCCTCCCTGATGATCTTCTCGGCAGCGTTAGCCAGTGGCGTGTAGGACGAGCGCGACAGCGCCTCCAGGCGTACGTGGTCGGCGGTGTCGTACAGGAACTGCCGAGCGACCGCGTGCGCCCAATCGAGCTTGCGCCGCTCAACCAACAAGCAGTTGCGGAACTCGCCGGGCTGGCGGGCGTAAGCGATCTTGTCGGCGGGTATCCCGGTCTCCTGTGCCAGCATCTCGTAGAGCAGGCGGGCGTGGCCGATCTCGTCCTGCGCCATCGAAGAGAAGGCCACGTCCTCTTCGAGCATGGGCGCGATGCCCGTCCACTCGGAGTTGCGGTATCCGAGGATGAACTCGTCGTCCGCCATGGACACGAGCAGGGTGAGTATGGGCCGCGCGGACAGTGTGTCAATCATGGTTGGCATGGTCATCAGTCGGGCTGGGCGCTTCCGGCGACGGCGCCGCGCGTGGCCCTGAGCGTGTCGCGCACGGAGTAGCCGGAGCTATTGCGGTACGAGCGGTCGACGGCGGGCGGGTGGAGGATGTCAGGGTCGTTGATCTCCACGATGGCCTCGCGGGGCACCACCCACAGGCGGTAGCTCTCGTCGCGCCGCCCGTAGAACTCGCGGGCGTACAGCACCGCCATCTCGGCGTCGGGCGCGACGATGTTACCGCCGTGCTCGTACGGCTTGCCTTCACGCGATTGTGCGAACACTTCGAATATAGGCATGGTTTCCTCGGGGACTCGTAGTGCGTGATACGTGATACGTGATACGTGATGCGTGACCTCTCTTGAGCACCGATGCTTACTCCGCACTACCCGGTATAGATGTGCTCACGCATCACGCATCACGTATCAGGACCATGACGCACCATCTCACGCGGCCGCTACCTGTCCGAGCACGGTGTCTCGCACCCACTGGGTCTGATCGTAGTTCAGGCGGCGGAAGTCGAGGCGCTCCTGGCTCTTGGGGCCATGGCCCGTGACCACCATCTTCAGCTCGTTCCAGTCGGGCTCGGTGTACTTCCACTCGCCCGATTCGGTGTCGAAGTGAAGGTCGGGATCGGGGATGGTGAGGCCAAGCTCGAGGATCTTGGGGATGTACTTTGCGAAGAACTCCTGGCGCAGCAGGAAGTTGGGCTTGGCCTTGATGCGCCAGTACAGGTCGCGGTCTTTCGCCGGGTCGGTGGGCGGGCCGTGGAACATGACCAGCGGCGGCCACCAGCGGTTGAGCGCGTCCTGCACCATGTCGCGCTGCACCTTCGAGC
>DASTEB010000636.1:0-14131 GCA_035710025.1 Chloroflexia bacterium | reverse complement strand
GTCACGGTGGGCGTGTCGGTCGGCGTGCCGGTGACGGTGGCGGTGGGCGTGCGGGTGGGGCGCGGCTCGGGCGGGTAGGTGCCCATCACTTCGAGGGCATTCTGCGCCCTCATGCAGCTCCACGGGTAGGCGATCTCTTTGCCCATAGTGCCGCCGTAGCCCGGCGCGAAGCGGTTGCCGTACGGGTCGTTCACGATGATCTGGTTCTTGTCGGTGTAGCCCACGGCCACCAGGATGTGCCCCTCGGGCGTGAGGTCGTTGCCGATCAGCACCGGGTGCCCGCGCTTGAGCGCTGCCACCACGCCGTTCCACGACGCGCCCACATGCTGCGTCTGCAGCCCCTGGCGCTCGAACACCGCCCTCATGCGCCCCCAGTCGGCGTACCCGGTCGGGCAGATGTTGCCGTACAGGCCCGCCACCTGGTTGCCTCGCGGGTCGCGCGCCGTGTCGTCGTACAGGTGTCCGCCCGCCGTGAACACCCCCGTGACGTAAGGCGCGAAGTCCACTGCCACCTGCGACGGCTCGGAGGAGCGCGGCGTGATGCTCGGGCCTGCCGTAACCTTGGCGGCGGCCTCGATGGCGGGCGGGTCGAGCATGTAGTTGCGCCACGGCTCGAGCCTGCCGTAGTAGGCCAGCACCATTACCACGCTGGTCGGGCCGCACGCCCAGTTGCCGTCGCCCCCACCCACGTCGAGCACCTGGTGGATGTAGGGCACGTCCAGCTTGAGCACCGTCTTGCCCGGCTTCTGCACGCACTCCGGCCCCGGCGGCAGCCACGAAGGCGTCGGGGTGGCCGTTTCGGTGGCGGTCGGTGAGGGTGTAGCCGTGGGGGTGCGCGTGGAGGTGGGGGTCTCGGTCGGCACCTGCGAGGAGGCGGCGACGGCCGTGAGCATAGCCGCGCTCGGGGTCTCGGTGGGCGTGACCGTAGGCGGCGGCGTTTCGGTGGGAGGCGGTGGAATCGGTGTGTCGGTCGGCGGAGGCTCGGGCGTGCTGGTGGGCGGCTCGGGCGGCGGAGGGGGTGGAGGCGGCTCGGCCGTGGGCAACCCCTCGGGTGGGGTGGGTAGCGGGGGCGGCTCTATGAACGGCGCGGTCGGCACAGGCTCGGGCGCGGGAGGGTCGTCGGCCCAGGCGGTGCGGCCCTGGCTCACGCTGATGCCCACAAACAACAGGAGTAGGGCAAGGCCAAGCGCACGCCGGGTGAAGCGCGCGCGGACGCGACGGCGTGCGGGGAATGGTCTATGGCAGTGGTCGTGTCGTGGGTCGGTAGGCATTAGGCAAAGGCACGACGTTGTCGCTTCCGGGCTGTATGGGTGACGGCCCGGACGGGCAGAAGGCGCTGCAGACCACGACGCCTCCCGGCGATGCTTAGACTCTTGGGACGATTATACCGAAACCGCACGCACGATTGCATCACCAAAATGTCGTAAAACTACCGTAGCCCGTTGGTAACATCCCGGGGGGAGTACCACGGGCTAATACCCGGGCGTTGCAGCCCTCGTGTGCGGCGCGCTTACCTGCGCGGCTCGGGGCCTGCCGTAGTATCGGCGGTGTCGCTCGTGTCGATAGTGTCGGCCATGTCGGCTGCGCGGGCGGTGTGGACCAGCGCCGACTCGTCAACCAGGTTCGGCTCGCTCAGGGGCGGGTTGGCGGCGTGACCCCCCACCATCTCGGCCTCGACAAGCTCCTCATCCGACATCATCCCATCGCTATCTTTCAGAAAGATGAAGTTATAGAGCAGTCCCGCCGCTATACCGCCGATCAGCGGCCCCACCCAGAACACCAGCTGGCTGCTGCCCCACAGGCCCGCTACCACAGCGGGAGCGAAGGCCCGGGCCGGGTTCATCAGGCCCAGGCCCAGCGGCCCGGCGATCATGATGCCCAGGGTCATGGCGAGGCCGATGGCAAAACCGCCAAGCGCGGCGGCGCGCCTGTCGACCGCGGTGCCGAACACCACCAGCACCAGGAAGAACGTGAGGATCGCTTCGAGGAAGATGCCCTGCCCGGTCGCCGACGCGGCGAGATCGGGCGTGCCCAGTCCGAACTGCTCCCACACGTTGCGAGGCAGCAGGTACACGATCGCCAGGCATGAGCCGATGCCCCCGATCAGTTGCGCCAGCAGGTACAGGAGGGCGAGCAGCGGGGTGATGCGCCCCGCAACCAGCATCCCGGCTGTCACTGCGGGGTTGAAGTGCCCGCCCGATATATGCCCCAGCGCCGAGATCGCTACAGCCAGCGCCAACCCGTGGGCCAGCGCGATGTACAGGAAGCCGGTATTGAGGGCCGCGGGCGAGTCGGCCGAGCCGGTCAGCAGCGCAGCCGGTATGGCCCCGATTCCGAATAAGAGGAAGAAGAACGTGCCGATCAGTTCGGCCAGCACCTTCTGCCAGTCCTCTCTGCCTATCGCCAGTGTTACCGTCATGGCCCTACTTCCTCCGGTAGTGTATGAGTGGCTTCCACCCTGATGCGGCCCGGCTGCAATAAGCGTCCGGTACGGGGCGTCCGCAGCGTGCCAATAGAGTATATCAGACGGTGGAAGGGGCCTCCGCCCACTTTACACGCGCAGCCCTGCGGGTGTACATATACGGGGTACACAGTAGGATGCATGGGGCGCACCCACCTGCCAGGGAGGCAGCGAGAGAGCCGGCATGTCAGCCACGCCACCGAAGACCGGCAGCGACAGCACCGCAAGCACTGCGCGCGATGATGAGATCGTGCGGGCTTTGCGCGCGGGCGACGAGAGCGCCTTCGTCGCGCTGGTCGAGCAGTACCACCCATCGCTGGTGCGCCTCGCCTCGATCTATGTGCGCGACCGCTCGGTGGCAGAGGAGGTAGCGCAGGAGACGTGGCTCGCCATGCTGCGCGGGCTGGACCGCTTCGAGCAGCGCTCCTCCCTCAAGACCTGGCTCTTCCGCATCCTGGTCAACCGCGCCCGCACCCGGGGCAAGCGCGAGGGGCGCAGCATCCCCTTCTCGGCCATGGCCCAGAACGCGGACGCGCACGACGACGAATCTCCCGTGGGGGCGGAACAGTTCTTGCCTGCGGGACACAGGTGGGCGGGGCACTGGCGGCAGTTCCCCGATAGCTGGGAGGAAGTGCCCGAAGAGCGGGTGCTGTCGGAGGAGACCCGGCAGGTCATCAACAAGGCTATCGAGGCCCTGCCCCACAACCAGCGAGAGGTGATCACGCTGCGCGACGTCGAGGGGTGGGGGCCCGCCGAGGTCTGTAACATCCTTCACATCAGCGAGACCAATCAGAGAGTGTTGCTCCACAGGGCGCGCTCGCGAGTGCGCAGCGCGCTGGAGAAGCATCTCAAGATCGAGTAGGAGTGGTGATGGCCGGAGATACGCAAGAAGAGCTAACGTGCAAAGAGCTGGTCGAGCTGGTCACGGCGTACCTGGAGGGTGCGCTCGACCCGCCCGCCCGCGCACGATTCGAGCAGCACCTTGCCGAGTGCCCGGGCTGCCAGACCTACGTCGAGCAGATGCGCACCACCATCCGCGTGCTTGGCGCCCTCACCGAGGACGCGATCGAACCCGAGGCCAGCAACGCGCTCCTCTCCGTGTTCCGCGATTGGAAGCGCTCGCCCTCGCCGCGCCCCTGACGCGCCGCGCTCGCTCGCGGCCCCGCTACTGCCCCTCTTTCGCCAGGTAGTCTTCCTCGTACTGCTGGCGCTGCGCCTGCAGCTTCTCCCACACCGCTTCGGGCACTATCTTTGCGCGCACCATCTCGTACAGCGGCGCGACCGCGATCGCGTCGGGGTCCTCAAGGGCCACCGGGATGGTGTGCTTCTGCCCGTTCGCCTCGATGACCGCCCACTCGACCGAGCCGCCCACCGGGGGCGACGGCAGCTCGCGCCAATCGCCGCGCAGCAGCCGCTGCTGCACCACCACGCCGTATAGCTCCTTTATCTGCTCGGGCGTGACGTCCAGCTTCTCGGTCCACACCGGCACGCCCTCGCCCGGATAGTTGGGCACGAAGCGCACCTCGCCCACGGCGCCCGGGCCGACCGTGACGGTGTACTCGTAGTGGTACGGGGGCGGCATGGAGCCTGCCCGCCATTCGTAAGTCACCTTGAAGTCGGCCGGGGCCTCGGCGGGGGGCGGCGTCGGCTCCCCGCCGATCGTGCACGCCGCGAGCGCCAGCGCCGGGGCAAGCGCCAGGGCGGCCACTATCGCTCGGTGCGCGAGCGGCACCCGCGTCTGCCGCGCCCGGTGCTGTTCTGCTGCCATGTAAGTCTCCTCCCCGGCCCGGCGGCTACGCGCCGATAGCCTCGAGCGCGCGGGCCACGCTGTCGCCCGCGCTGACTTTCACCTGCACGTCGGCCAGCCTGCCCTGTTCGTCGATGACGAAGTGGCTACGGATGATGCCCTCGTACTCCTTACCGTACATGCTCTTCTTGCCCCAAACGCCGTAGGCCGCGGCTACCCTGTGGTCCGGGTCGACCAGCAGGGTGAAGGGCAGGTTGTACTTCGTCTTGAACTTGCGGTGCGAGGCCTCGCTGTCGGGGCTGACGCCGAGCACGACGGCGTTGCGCTCCTCGATTTGCGGGTAGGCGTCACGGAAGCCGCAGGCCTGCGCGGTGCAGCCGGTGGTGTCGTCCTTCGGGTAGAAGTAGAGCACCACGCGGCGCCCGCGGAAGTCGGACAGGCGCACGGTGTCGCCCGTGTCGCTTTTCAGCTCGAAGTCGGGGGCGGGATCGCCCACCTGGAGGGTCCGGGTATCGTCGACCATGTAAGGTCATCTCCGGGAAGGTGAGTATTCGCGGCGGCGCGATTGAGTGCGCCCGGGAACGCCATTATAACCTATGAGCCTCCTCCACTCGACCCTCCCACGGTCGTTGCCGCGGGCGCCGCCTGCCCCTCCTTGTGCTGACGCCACTTGAGGAACAGGTACACCGGCACGCCCAGCACGATCAGCAGGAAGCCCAGCGCTATCACCTCGTTGCCCGCCCCGATCATGGCGTACACCGAGTAGGCGAACGCAAGCCCCGCTACCACTACATCGCGCACCAGGTTGGCGGTGGAGAAGCGCGGGTTGTGCGTGACCAGGAACAGGATCTGCGCCGCCGCCGAGTAGGCATACGGTATGAGCGCCGACAGCGTGGCCAGCAGCAGGGCGAAGTTGAACTGCTCGACCAGCGTGTCCGAGCCTGAGTAGTTCATCAGCATGAGCAGCGACACCAGCACCGACGACACCAGCAGTCCGAATACCGGCGTGCGCCACTGCTCGTGTACGCGGGCGAATATCCGGGGGAACAGGCCGTCCTCGGCCGCCGCGAGGGGCACGCGTCCCTGCAGCAGGATCCAGCCGTTGAGCGCACCGAACGTGGAGATCAGCGCAACCACAGCTATGCCTTGCGCCGCCCACTCAACCCCGAACATGGCGCGGGCGGCGTCGGCGAACGGGCTGCTCGACTCGGCAAGTTGCGCCCGGGGCACGATGCCGGTGATCGACACGGTAGCCAGCAGGTAGACCACCGTGGCCGCCCCCGTGCCGATGATTGTGGCAAGGGGGATGTTGCGCTCGGGGTTCTCCACCTCTTCGGCGGGCACCGTGGCCGACTCGAGCCCGAGGAACGCCCACAGGGTCAGCGCGGCCCCGGCGGTGATGCCCGGCCAGAAGCCCTCGGGCGCGAACGGGGTGAAGTTCTCGGCCCTGATGAAGAAGAGGCCCACTACGCTGATTATGAGCAGAGGCACGAACTTGAGGATGGCCGTGATAAGCTGGATCACGCCGCCCTCGCGCACGCCGATGATGTTGGCCCCGGTGAGCAGCCACACTGCCGCGATGCCCGCAAACGCGCCCCAGATGTTGTCGGCGAGCGGGGGGAAGAACACCGACAGGTAGCCCACGAACGCCACGGCGATAGCCGCGTTGCCCGACCACACCATGATCCAGTAGCCCCATGCAGTCTGGAAGCCCGGGAACTCGCCGAACGCCTCGCGCACGTAGGCGTAGGGGCCACCGGTGCGCGGGAAGGCGCGGCCCAGCCCGGCGAACACGAGGGCCAGCATCAGCGCGCCGAACCCCGTCACCACCCACGCGAGGATAGCGACAGGCCCCGCGGCCTCGGCCAGCGAGGCGGGCAGTAAGAACACGCCCGACCCGATCATGTTGCCCAGCACCAGCGCCGTGGCCATCCACAGGCCAAGCCCGCGCTTGAGCTTTGGCCTGCCCTGCGCGTCTAGCGTCCGGTCGCCCGCCACAGCCGAAGTATCGCCCGGTGCGCTCATCTTACGCCTCCAGTGCGCGTGGCCCCGTGTGTCACGCGCCGCCTGAACCCTACCCGAATCATGCAACGTTGCGCCCTGCCGTCCGGTGACGAATTGTGCGCGGCAGAAGTGCTCAATAGCGCGCAGCGATTGAACGCCTGGGGTGCTCTACCTTGTGGTATATTGGTAGTACCGGCTCCCAACGGTATGAGAGCCGGTATCGCAGCATAGCGGAACTCGCAACCCGGCCATGAGCGCACACACCGCAGCACCAGAGGAACACTCGGCGGACGCGCCTCTCCACCCACAGGCACCGGCGGCACCTGCTTCCCTCCCCGCGACGCGTCCCGGCGCCCGCGCGCGCAGCCTGCGCGCCATCCGGCGGCATAACCGCACGCTCACCAACGCCATGGGCACGCTGGCCGTGCTCATCTGCCTCGGCATCCCCATCGCGCTGGGCACGATCACCTGGGAGATAGACACGCGGACCGCCGTCAGCTACCTGCGAACGGCGCAGGCCACCGCCACGGCCGTCGCGGGCCGCGCCCCGGCCCTTGGCGCGCCGACTTCGGGCAGTGGGATGCTCGCCAACCACTACTATTTCATCAGCGGCTGCGTGTCCAACCCGGGCGACTGCGGCAAGGCGCACGGGGGAAGCTGGGGAGAGTATTACCTCGCCCTGCACACCATCTACGACGAAGCCGCCGAGGCTGCCGAGGCGGGCGGGGCCGCGTGGCCCGCTTTCGACACATGGGCGCGCGAGCACACCCACTTCATCAACACGCGCACGACACCCGAAGGCACCCTTGCCCTGGAAAAGAGCCTGGGCGAGATCCTGTCGGGCGGCGAGGTACACCTGTTGGGCACCAGCGTGGGCGGCTCGGTGGCCCTGGCCTACCTGAGCCGGGCCATGCGCGGCCAGGCACGCTTCGACTTCCGGGTATCGAGCGCGGCGATAGTGGACGCCCCGCTAGGCTTCCAGTTCCCCATGCAGGCTGAGGACTTCGGCCCCGGCATACAGGCGGGCTTCCTGAAGAGCGAGGTGCAGTCGCGCATCGGCCAGTGGCTGCGGGTCTGGGGCATCCCTGTGCTGACGGTGGACACGCAGTACGACATTATCGCGCACGACCCTGTGCCCGGCGTGCAGTACGACCCCAGCCCCGAGTACGGGCCCGACCAGCCGCCCAAACCCGTGATCGACCCCGACTGCCAGCTGCCCATGTGCCAGACCGCCAACTTCTTCGAGAGCGTGACGATACGCAACGCCTGGCACAACTACACCGGCAACCACATCCCCGGCTCGGTAGCCGAGTTCATGCGAGAGCACTGGAGATGACGGCGTGCTGATCCCCACCGCCACAAAGCGGCGCTCGCTCATTACGGCGTGCAGCATCGCGGCCGGCCTGGGCTGGGTGATGTTCCAGCTTGCGGTCGAGGTGATGCTCGGCCCGCACATCACCGTCGGCCGCAGCATGACCATCGGCTCGGCGGTGGGCGCGCTGGTGGGCCTGTTCATGGGCGGCCTGCAGTGGCGCGCCCTGCACCGCTACACGCGATCCGCGGGCCTGTGGGTACCTGTGACCACTGTCGGCTGCACGCTGGCGGGGCTGGTGGGCAGCATCGCGCTGTATTACGCCGCGCTGGACGCGGGCTTCTACGCCTCCGTGGTGGCTATCGAAGGCGTGCTGCCGAGCGCCATCGTGGGGGCCATCGTTGCGCTGTTCCAGTGGCTGGTGCTGCGCAAGTGGTCGCACCACACCCGGTCGTGGATCCCGCTGGTGGCGATCGGCACGGGCCTGGCGGTGCTCGCGGCCTACCTCACGGGCCTGAGCGTGCTGGGGCTGCTGACCTGGGTGCTCGGCGTGGGCGCGTGGCCCGTTGTCCTGAGCTTTGTCTACCTGATAGGGAGCGCGGCGGGCGGCGCGGTATTCGCGCTGTTCACGGCGTGGGCCTTCCGCCGCGTGCTGCCGCCCGCACACACCGGCGCCCGCGTCATCCCCGACGCGGTAATCGCCGCCCGCACTTCAGCACAACCGGCGCAGGCGGGCGACAGAGCGTAGTTCTCGCGCAGCGACACAAAGTGCCCGCCGGGTAAACCCGCGGGCCCATCACACCTGCCAATTCGCCCGGGATTACATCTCCCGAATGCTGACCCTTACCGCCTGCGGCTCCCCGGCCGGTGCGTGCTGCTCGTATGCCGTCGAGGCCCAGCGCACGTACGCTTTCAGCCCGGCGTAGATGGCCCACGCGGCCCCGCCGAGCACCAACCCAACGACTGCCGCGACCGGCACGCCCCACACAGGCGATAGCTCCCACCCCGCGAAGCCCATCACTATCCACTGGGGGGTGAACAACTGGAGCAGCGCCAACATCGGCACGACGAGCGCCGCCAGCGCAAATTCGAGCGCCACAAGCGCGAGCGCGGGCACCACTATGAACGACGCCCCCCACGCGGCGGCTGCCGCCTGCCGGGGTATCCTGTTGGACATGCGCGATGAGCGAGAGGCCGCCTTGCCGTAGCGTGCCACGTATTGCGCCGCAAGCTCGTCGGCCGGGCCTAGCCGCTCGATGGCGGCCTCGGTCGTGCGGCCGATCGCGCGGCTCGTCTTGATGTGCAGCCTGATTTCGTCCAGCGCGCGGTTGCGCTGCTTCTCGGGTAGTATCCCGAGGTACTTGCTTACCTGCTGCAGGTAGAGATCGATGAAGTCCTGTTCCATGGCCTTTTCCCCCGTCCGGCGGCGTCCAGTCCCGGCCCGGAGGCTCCTATACTACTTCTCGGCTCCGAAGCCCGACCTTATCCAGGCCAGGTACGAGCGCAGCATGACGGCAGCGCCCAGCGAGAACGCTCCGGTCACGACGCTGATCACCAGTGCCGCCGGCACGCTCCACAACACCGGCACATGCCAGTCGAACATCTCCATCTGCACCCAGTCGATGCCGAAGGTGCGAAGCACGCCCAGCGCCGGGGCCAGCACCGCGACGAGGCCGAAGCCCAGGGCAATCAACCCGAGAACCGGCACGACGAACAGGCTGAGCAGCCAGCCGCCTGCCGCGGCTGCCGCGTCGCGCACGTGAACCCCGTTGCCCTTGCTTATCTGCTGTTCCATTACGATCTCTCCTGTGTGCCACGTTATATACTTAAGTTTCTATTCTGCGGACCGGTATCTTGCATCCATAGCCTACAACAGCGCAGGGCGCGCGCATACAACCGGGCGGCCTATTGGTCGGTTGGTCTTAATGCGTATAGGGGAGTATCGACCGCAGGTGAGGGTGGACTAGGTACTTCGGTCTAGTTCCTGGTCCTCCCAGGAGCGCGGGTCGTCCAGCGACTCGAGGTGCGTGAACACGGTGCTGCGCGGCAGGCGGGCTATGATGTCGCGCTCCAACTGCTCGCACAGTTCGTGGCCGTCGTGTACGCTCCAGTCGCCGGGCACCAGCACGTGCAGCGAGACGAAGCGGCGCTGCCCCGCCTGCCGCGTGCGCAGGGCGTGGAAGTCAATGCCCCGTTCGTTGTACTTGACCAGCACTTCCGACACCTTGTGCAGGTCGTCGGCGGGGATGGCGGTATCGAGCAGGCCGTGGGCCGAGTCGCTCAGCAGGCGCACGCCCGTCCACACGATATTGGCCGCCACCAGCAGGGCGATGATCGGGTCGAGCACGAGCCAGCCGGTCAGGCTGACCAGGATCACGCCCACGATCACGCCCGCCGAGGTCCACACATCGGTCATCAGGTGCTGTCCGTCGGCGGTCAGCGTGATCGAGTGCAGACGCTTGCCGGCGCGCAGCAGCACGAGCGCCACCGCGCCGTTGATCACCGAGGCGACCACCGACACGGCGAGACCCACGCCGACGTTCTCCAGCGGCTGCGGGCTGAGGAGGCGCCCCCACGCCGCCCACGCGATACCGACCGCGGCCACCAGGATCAGCGTGCTCTCCACGCCGCTCGAGAAATACTCGGCCTTGGTGTGGCCGTAGGCGTGCTCTTCGTCGGGCGGGCGGGCCGCCACGGTCAGTAGCCAGAACGCCACACCCGCCGCCATCAGGTTGATAACCGACTCTGCCGCGTCCGACAGCAAGCCCACCGACCCCGTGAGCAGCCACGCGCCCGTCTTGAGCACGATTGTGGCAACCGCGGCCGCCAGCGACAGAAGGATGTAGGAGCGCGCCGAGCGCATGGCAAGGTGCCCGGCGGACGCTTCCTCCACCAGCACCTCCCGGATGACCTCTTCTTCGTCCCTGTCTTTGACCGCGTGCTCTGTCATGTAGGGGCTACTCTACCGCCGCCTCGACTATCTCGAACCGCCTGCTCTCGCCGTCGATGCGCGCCCGGCAGCCCACCGGCAGAGTGAACTGAGGCGCGGTGTGCCCGAAATCCATGCCCGTTATCACCGGGAAGTTATACTTTCGCGTGCGCTCGAGGATGATATCGTTCAGCAGTGTTTTCTCCTCGTCCGTGTAATACATCGGCCTGCCGACAAGCATCCCGCCCAATCTCTCCAGCACGCCCATGTTCTCGTAATCCATCAGGATACCGTCCACCACGGGCGGTGTGGGCTTGTCCTCGGACGTTTCCCAGAAGAAGATCGCGCCCTGCCAGCCGTCCAGGCCGGGCCAGAAGTGCGTGCCCCGAAGGTGCTGCAGCGACTCGATGCACCCGCCTATCAAGACACCCTCGGCCGCGCCCGGCTTGAGCCACGTCCACCCGGGCGAGGGCACCTGCTGGCGGGGCCGCTCCAGGTCCGCCTTCTTTCCCCAACCGAGGAGCTCCTCGGTCCACCAGGGCGACGGCTCGATCTCGCCCGCGGGCTGCGCATCGCACAGCACCTTCAGCATATAGCGTTCCGTGTACTCGTACATGCGCGGCTGCTCGGCGAAGTCGGTGATCAGGGCAGGACCGTTGAATGTCCTCAGCCCCGCGCCCTTCCAGAACGCCACGTTCAGCACGGTGTTATCCGAGTAGCCCATGAATATCTTCGGGTTGGCGCGGATGAGGTCGAAGTCGAGCAGGGGCAGAAGCTGGCACGAATGGTCGCCGCCGATGGCCGCTACTATCGCCCGGACCTCGGGGTCGCGGAACATGTCGTGCAGGTCGGCCGCGCGGTTCTCGGGCGTATCGGAGACGTACCCGTGCCGGTTGAGGGCGTGCGAGCCCACCTTCGTGCGAAAGCCCATGGCCGCAAGCTGCCGCAGGCCTGCATCGAGGCGGTGCGGGAACGTCCCCGCGCCACCCCACGACGGGCTGACGATGCCCACGGTATCGCCCGGCCGCAGCATCGGCGGCCTGATAGTTTGCTGCATCACGCGCTCACTCCGCCCGGTAGGGCGCTTTGCCGTCCAGGTCGCCCACGAACTGGGGCAGCTTCTCATGCCCTAGCATCTGCCGGATAGCCATGTTCTCCCCGGTATGATACCAGTAATGGTAGATCACGCGCAGAAGCAGCGAGCCGAAAGTCACCTCGGGGCCGGTTGCCCGGGGGATGGCGCGCTGCAGGTCCGCCGTGATCAGCGTATCGAGCCAGGGGTCGGCGGCCTCCGTGATGGTGCGCCACGCCTGCTGTACCTCGTCCAGAGCGGGGGTGCAGGCGGGCGCTCGGTTGGCAAACAGCCTGTTGACCTCCGGCAAGAGCATCTGACCCTGCCCATAGTGCAGCCAGTAGCGTTGCTCCTGCCAGGCAAGATGGCCCACGTTCCAGCTTATGCAGTTCATCGGCTCGAAGCGCCGCACGGCTTCCTCGTCGGTCAGACCTTTCAGGGCGCGTTGAAACTCGCTCCGCGTGAAGCGAAGCTGCGATACCAGGGGATGAGGCATCAAGGCACCTCCGTAATGTGTTGTTACTGCGATGCTAGCACCGGTGTTCTACTGTGTCAACGGTCCTCAGCCCGATTCCGGCGCAGGATATGCAAACCGCTAGGTCAGCCTTGCTCCTGACCCCACAGCCCATTGCTGGTACAATGCTTGCAGCATTAGCCCGAGTCGCACCTACACACGGCAATCAACAATTGCGCAGGCGGGTGCCCGCTGCGCGAAATCCCACACCCTTTCCCGAAGGACCAACACCTATGATTACCGCTGACAAGGACTGGTACAAGGACGCCATCATCTACGAGTTGCACGTCAAGGCGTTCTACGATTCCAACGGCGACGGCTACGGCGATTTCCGCGGCCTGACCGAAAAGCTAGACTACCTGCAGGACCTCGGCATCAACTGCATCTGGCTCCTGCCCTTCTACGAGTCACCCCTGCGCGACGACGGCTACGATATCGCCGACTACTACAAGGTCCACCACAACTACGGCACCGTGGCCGACTTCAAGGCTTTCATGAAGGCGGCCCACGCCCGCGGCATCCGCGTGTTGTCCGACCTCGTGCTCAACCACACCTCCGACCAGCACGCCTGGTTCCAGCAGGCCCGCTCGTCCACCGACCCCAAGAAGCGCAACTACTACGTGTGGAGCGACGACCCCAAGAAGTACAAGGAAGCCCGCATTATCTTCACCGACACCGAGCACTCCAACTGGACCTACGACCCGGTGGCCAAGCAGTACTACTGGCACCGCTTCTTCTCGCACCAGCCCGACCTCAACTTCGATAACCCGGCCGTGCGGCGCGAGATGCTGCGCGTGATGAAGTTCTGGCTCGACATGGGCCTCGACGGCTTCCGCTGCGACGCCGTGCCCTACCTCATCGAGCGCGAGGGCACCAACTGCGAGAACCTCCCCGAGACCCACGTCTACCTCAAGGAGGTCCGCCGCTTCGCGGACGAGAGGTACGGAGGCAACAAAGTGCTGCTCGCCGAGGCCAACCAGTGGCCCGAGGATCTGCTGCCCTACTTCGGCGACGGCGACGAGTTCCACATGGCGTTCAACTTCCCCTTGATGCCACGCATCTTCATGGGCCTGCGCCGCGAGGACCGCACCCCCATCATGGAGATCATCTCGCGCCTGCCCGCGATCCCCGAGCCGTGCCAGTGGGGCATCTTCCTGCGCAACCACGACGAATTGACGCTGGAGATGGTGACCGACGAAGAGCGCGACTACATGTACTACGAGTACGCCAAAGATCCGCGCATGAAGATCAACATCGGCATCCGCCGCCGCCTCGCCCCCCTGATGGACAACGGCCGCCGCCAGATGGAGTTGCTCACCAGCCTGCTGCTCACCCTGCCCGGCACGCCCGTGCTGTATTACGGGGACGAGATCGGCATGGGCGACAACATCTACCTGGGCGACCGCGACGGCGTGCGCACTCCCATGCAGTGGACGGGCGACCGCAACGCCGGCTTCTCGCGGGCCGACCCGGCGCGCCTGTACAGCCCCGTCATCACCGACCCGGTGTACGGTTACCAGGCGATCAACGTCGAGGCGCAGCTGCGCACGCAGACCAGCCTGCTCAACTGGATGCGCCGCCTGATCCGCGTGCGCAAGCAGTACCCCGTGTTCGGCCGCGGCGACATCCTGTTCCTGCACCCCGAGAACAACAAGGTGCTGGCCTACGTGCGCCGTCACGGCGACCAGCACGTGCTGTGCGTGGCCAACCTGTCGCGCTTCTCGCAGCCCGTCGAGATGAACCTGAGCGAGTACAACGGCTGGACCCCGGTGGAGCTTATCGGCAACACGCGCTTCCCGCGCATCGGCGAGCTGCCCTACTTCATCACCCTCGGCCCGCACGGCTTCTTCTGGTTCCGCCTGGAACAACCGCAGGGCTGAGATCGTTCGTACGTAGTACGGCTACCCGCCAACCCAACCACTGACCAAGGAGGAACACAACCATGAATACGTCACGCTTACCCCTGCTCGGCATCGTCGCGGGGGCGCTGCTGGCCGTAGGCTCCCTTCTGGCCCTGTCGGCGGCCGGCATTCCCTCGAGCGGCGCGAACGGCGGCAACATGGCGGCGCCCGCAGCCCAACCCACCACCACG
>DASTEB010000635.1:0-2565 GCA_035710025.1 Chloroflexia bacterium | reverse complement strand
AGCGGGGGAAGCGGCTGCGGGCAGAGCGGACACCACCATGGCACCGATCACGCTAGCGTACAGAGCTACGCGGCCCACGTTACGCTTTTTGTCGTTCATTCTTTCCTCCTACCTTACTTGGTAAAACCACAAGGTATACTTTAGCTAAAACCTCACACGGAAAAGCGGTCGAAATCTCCCCGAAATGCATCGGCGTGACCGCTCGCTGCCTTTGCCCGGGTGCTGTTTGAAAACTGAGTCGTTAGCGATCCTCGGTGTGGCGCCGGTTGATCCAACATCGGAATCCTTTCCGGTGCCGGTCCGAGGCTGCCATCACCTCCCTTCTAGGCAAGTATGTCAGAGCGAGCATATTCAGTTTTCAAGTTGTCGACGGTTCGCCGCGTTTGGCCGCACGAGGCCACCTTGGCTTATAGAGCCGGTTAGTTCCTCATCTATGTGAGTTTGCGGTCCTCTCTAGGGACGCGGCCGGCGGTCGACACGCCGGCTGCTGGGCGTATGGTGCCCTGTACCCCTTAACACAACGAAAGTAGTCCAAAGGTTCACTTTCCGCGCCTGCGCGCTCGACTCCGAGGAGCGGGCGAGTGCTACTTTTCGTTGCGTATGCAGGATGTAAGGGTATCCCCGGCGCCTGCGTCATGCGCGATACTGGGGCTTATCCCTCGCATCATAGACACCCGCCGCATTGTAACGGCGAATTGTGAAGATTCGGGTAAACGCGGGTGAAGGGTCAACCGGCGATCGCGGCCGCGTTGTGGGCCAGGCGCGTCGGCTCGGGCAGGCGGTAGCCGCGGATACTCGACAGGACGAAGCGCACGGCGGTGGGCAGGTCGATTCTGTGCCCTGGCGAGATGTAGAGCGGCCTGGAGCGGGCCTTGGTGCGGACAGCGGCGGCCAGCACCTCGCCCTTGCTGTTGGCCCAGGGCGTCCAGTCGCCCGGCTCGGGGCTGGGTATCTCGCCGCGTACGGCGAGGGGCGATTTGGCCACCCCGATGGTGGGCAAGTCGAGCAGCACGCCCATGTGCGAGGCGATGCCGATCTTGCGGGGGTGGGCGACGCCCTGCCCGTCGAACATGGCAAGGTCGGGCATTCGGGAGAGCTTTTCGAACGCCGCGAGGACAGCCGGACCTTCCCGGAAGGAGAGCAGGCCGGGCACGTACGGGAAGTCGAGAGGGCGCTCGGCGCGCACCGTCTCGATGAGGTCGAGGTCGGGGTAGGTAAGGAGGACGACGGCGCACCGGGCGATTCCTGTCGCGCTCATGTCAACGCCCGCGATCACCCCAACGTCGGGCAGGTCGGGCACGAGCGACACGCGGCCCGCGAGGGAAAGCTGGATTGCCCTGGCCTCTTCGGGCGTGACGTCCCAGCGGTGGTAGTTGGTCAGGTTCAGGGGGTGGGGCATGGCGGGGCGGACGTGCACGTTTCGTGCCGGGAGCGCGGCTAGAAGCGGCGCTTGACCCAGGTGAAGACGGTGTCGAGCAGAACGTGCGTCGCGCCGCCGAGGATGAAGCCGATCAGGGCGTAGAACACGGTCGAGGGGTGCTGCTGCATCCACAGGGCGGCGTCTCGGGCGAACTGCAGGAGCGTGCCTGTGGGGTCGAAGGGCACGAGCAGGTTGATCAGGAAGTATGCGGCCAGACCCACAAGGAACAGCATGACGGCGAAGTACATGGCGCGGATGAGAGGGCCTGCGACGAGGCTGTGCGAGATGCGCGAGCGGTGGGACACGAGCCGCTGGTAGGGGAACCACAGGAACCGGAGGAAGCGCCAGCGCATGTAAGGGCGCGAGCGCGTGTCGAGGTCGGGGCTGAACAGGAGGCCGGATACGAGATACGCGCCGACGAGCACGCCGGTGTTGACCGGGCTCATGTCGGGCAAGGCCCAGGCCGGGTCGAGCAGGGCCGGGACTGCCGCGGCAGCGGTGACGATGGTGACGATGTCGTGAGTGGTCGCGGAGGGCATGGTGGCGAGTAGGCAGAAGGCAGTGGGCGGTCAGTGTGGGTAGAGCTCGGGGTGGTTCAGGAATTCGTGGATGATGCGGCCGGTAGCGCCCCAGATCTCGTAGGGGCCGTAGGTGTAGAAGTGGACGCTGTAGGTTACGCCCTGGTGCGAGCGCAATTCGACGCGGTGTACTCCCTCGGCCCGCAGGGCGTCGACCGGCACCTCGATTACCTCGGCCACCTCGTCGGCGTTTGGCCGGAAGGCGGGTACGTCGACATCGGGGCGCAGGCGGCCGATCACGGGATTGATGATGAAGCTGCTGATGCCCGCGTACACGGGGGGTAGGAAGCCTCGCACCTCGACGTGGTCAGGCTCGATGCCAAGCTCCTCGTAGGCTTCGCGCAGGGCGGTGTAGGTTATGTCGGGGTCGGTGGGGTCCTGCGCGCCGCCGGGGAGGGAGATCTGTCCCTTGTGGTGGGCAACCTGGTCGGTGCGCCGCATAAACACGATGTAGTCCCGGTGGGCGCGCGGGTAGACGAGGAGCAGCACGGCAGCAGCCCGCCAGTTGACGGTCGGGTCGACCGGGCGGACCATCTCGTCTACGGGTTTTGGCGGCGGGCCGCCGGG
>DASTEB010000634.1:0-5989 GCA_035710025.1 Chloroflexia bacterium | reverse complement strand
GGTCTTCCACGACATGCAACTGCCCGGCGAGGAGCTGTTCTTCGCGGAGGTTCACCTGCACGGCGGCCCGGCCCCGGTGCGCCGCTTCCTGCCAGCGTTGATAGACCTGATCTGGAACCGAAAGATAGACCCCGGCAAGGTGTTCGACCTGCACCTACCTCTGGAGGAGGTCGCTGAGGGCTACCGCGCCATGGACGAGCGCCGCGCCATCAAGACGCTGCTCCGTCCGTAGGGGCCATATCAGGTGCCGAGCGGCGTATCATCAGGGAGATGCTTCAATGAGCCCATGGACTGACGACGAACTCAACAAGATCGGAGCAGCGGAAGAGCTGCGGATAGCGGCGCTCCGGCAGGACGGCACGCTGCGAAAACCGAAGACGATCTGGGTCGTCCGCGTCGGCGACGATCTCTACGTCCGGTCCGCTTACGGGCTTAACGCCGCCTGGTTCCGCGGCACCCAGGTGCGCCACGAGGGCCGGATCTGGGCCGGCGGCATCGAGAAAGACGTCAGTTTTGTTGACGTTGACCGCGACAGCGACATCCACGACCAGATCGACGCCGAGTACCGCGCCAAGTACCGGCGCTACCCCGAAGGTTTCGTCAGGCCCGTGGTGAGTGCCGAGTCGCGAACCGTGACGCTCAAACTGGTGCCGCGCTCACCACGCGATTAACTTGACGGGAGCAAGGCGGTGCAGAAGCGCCCAACAATGCGCGTTTTGCTCGCTGTGCATCTATGCCGTAACAGATGGAGGAGAACCAGCCATGGCCACACTACGATGGGGAATCAAGACGGTGCCGCAGCATACGACGTACGATGCTATGCTCAAGGTCTGGAAGGACGCTGACCGGACGCCCATATTTGAGCACGCGTGGCTCTTCGACCATTTCGCGCCGATACAGGGCGACCTGGATGGGCCGTGCTTCGAGGGGTGGACGATGCTGGCGGCACTGGCGGCCCAGACCTCGCGCCTGCGCCTCGGTTTGATGGTCGCGGGCAACACCTACCGCCATCCCGCGGTCAATGCACATACGGCCGCCACGGTGGACGTGATTTCCAACGGCCGCCTCGAGTTCGGCCTCGGCGCCGGTTGGAATGAGTATGAGCACGAGAGCATGGGGATCCCGCTCTACCCGCCCGGCGAGCGCATACGGCGCCTCGGCGAGGCCTGCGAGATCACCCGGCTGCTCTTCACCCAGCATCTCACGGACTTCGAGGGGCGCTACTACCAGCTCAAGCAGGCCCGCTGCGAGCCAAAGCCGGTCCAGAAGCCGTATCCACCCTTTGTCATTGGCGGCGCCGGCGAGCAACTCACCCTGCGTGTCGTGGCGAAGTACGCCGACGTCTGGAACTCCATGCCCGCCGGCGTGGAGGAATTCCGGCACAAAGTAAGCGTCCTTCACGAGCACTGCGCAGCCGTGGGCCGCGATCCCGGTGAGATAGAGCTGTCGGTGCAGACGCGGATCAACTATGACGACCTACCTGCGACGGTCGCCGCGCTCCAGCCGCTCGTCGAGGCGGGCGCGACACACCTCGTCCTGATGCTGAACTACCCGTATCCGGACGGTATAGTCGCCCGGCTGGCCGACGAGGTAGTTGGGCAGGTCGGTTAGCGACTGACACCCTCCCACCGCTGCATACAAGTTGGCGTTGATCACCACTCTCATATCCGAAGTGCGTGGTCTGCCGCCAGGCTTTGCGGGACAAGTGCACTTTCTGATACACTCCCATTCACGGTCGGACAGACCTGTAGGGTAGACCTGGTTGTTGATACCACGAGCCTAGCCACTTCACCTCCCCACCATCACCTCCTTGCATACAATTATTCGTGTTACTTGTGAACACTTAGGAGGCAAACATGAATCTCGGTGCATTCTCGGTGAGTCTGAGCGTCAAGGATTTAGAAGCGTCGAAGTCCTTCTATGAGAAGTTAGGCTTCGGCGTTTTTGGTGGGGATGCAGCGCAGAATTGGCTCATTATGAAGAATGGCGATCACATAATCGGGCTATTCCAGGGCATGTTCGAGGGCAACATACTGACCTTCAATCCGGGTTGGGATCAGGACGCCAATAGGCTCGAGGATTTTACCGACGTGCGTGACCTTCAACGAGAGCTAAGAGCGCGGGGCATAGAGTTTCAGAGTGAGGCTGATGAAAGCCCAAGCGGGCCGGCCAGCTTCATAATTGCTGATCCTGATGGGAACCTGATTTATGTTGATCAGCACGTCTGAACATTCACTCCACCGGTGCCTTGTCGGGCTATAGCCTCTCTGTGCCCCGCATGATGCTCCGCCGCCTGGCCTAATTGCCCCTTTAGGATATACCTCTGCAAGGAGCCTTGACATGAGCCTGCATTTCGAGCACGCCGACGACATACCGCGCCGCCAGGGATCGCCCGACAACTTCACCGGCACAACGTATTTCCAGCCCGTAGTCACCGACGAGACCCGCCAGCTAATCGTCGGGCGCGTGACATTCGAGAAAGGGGCGCGCACGCACTGGCACGTCCACAGCGTAGAGCAGGCGCTCTACTTCCTCAAGGGGCGCGGCCGCGTGCAGGTGCGCGGGGGCCGGGCGTCCGACGCAGCCGAGGGCGATGTGGCGCACATACCGGCAGGCGTCGAGCACTGGCACGGAGACCACCCCGATGAAGAGCATGCCATGCAGCATCTCGCCATCACCCTCGGCGAGACCACCTGGCTGGAACCGGTGTCCGAGGAGGACTATCGCGAGGGCTAGTTGTCAGGCTTAGCGCGCTCACTGGGCTCGGCCGGACGCATCCCGCGCTGCCCCTGGCGAACTTGCTCGAATCGGACTTGCGCGGTAAAGTGCAAGAACAGGGGCAAGGGGGCTACCGATGAAGCCCGATTATGGTCGAGAGCTGACGCCAGAACCTGGGACGGCGACTACTCCTGTCTCGCCACAGCAGGTGCCGCTCGTACGGCGCGCGGGACTTCGCGCACCCGGAAAGATCTCGCCCGGAGTCTTGAGGCCGGCCGTTGTCCTGTCGCTCTTCTTCAGCATGGCTGCCTCCACAGGGAGTGTTGCGCACCCGTCGGTAGCTTCGGCCCAAAATGCCGCGCCCGTCCTCGGCGTATTCGAGGGCACAACGCCCTGCCACAACATCCCCAGGCCCCTGCCTCACATTCCTGAGGACATCGATTGCGAGCTGATGACCTGGAACCTCACGCTCTACCTGGACCCCGGTACCGGCAATCCGGCAACCTTCAAGCTAATCAGCGCCTACGGACTGACCCAACCCAACACCCCCGGCATACGAGGGGGCGGCACAAGGGTGCAGATGGAAGGGAGATGGACGATAACCCGCGGCACGAACTCCGACCCCGACGCCGTGGTCTACACGTTGAATCCGGATAACCCTTCAAGGTCGGTGTCCTTCGTGAAGCTGGACGACTATCTCCTCCATGTGCTGGGCCGCGACAGGGGGCTGATGGTAGGCAACGGCGGCTGGAGCTACACGCTCAACCGGACCGACAAATCTAGAGGAGAGTCTTCGCCGCGGAACCCGAACCCTGCTTCACGCCTCCCTGTGGCCCAGCTACCCACGGGCTCATCAACCTTCGGTGTGTTCGGAGGAAGAACAAACTGCAGCGATGTCGCGCTGCAATTCACCGGATTCCCCGCGCCCGATTGCCGGCTGATAAAGTGGCGGCTCACCCTTTACCAGGACCCCGCGACGGGTGCTCCGACTACCTTCAACCTGAAGGGCACTCGCGGCGAGAGAGAAGGCACCTGGAGCATGGTTCGCGGCACGCGGCCAAACCCCGCGGCGGTCGTCTACCGGCTCGTTCCCGACAACCCGCAGCAATCTGCTTCGTTCTTGAAGGCAGACGATAACACCCTGCTGCTGCTGGACCGAGACTCGAACCCGATAGTCGGCGATCCAATCCTCAGCAATACGCTTAGCCGCGTTGACGGCCCGGTGTCAAGCTGCTTTGCTGATACGGGCCGGTGCCTGCGCGGGATCTTCCGGCGCTACTGGGAGCGTAGCGGCGGGCTGGCACGGTTCGGCTTCCCCATCAGCCCGGAGCTGGTAGCGGACGGCCGGACGGTGCAGTACACGCAAAGGGCGCGCCTTGAGTGGCACCCCGAGAACGCAGGCACGAGGCACGAGGTGCTGTTGGGCAGGCTGGGCGCTTCCATCGCCGAGGCACGCGCTGCTCGCGGGGAACGACCGTTTCAGCGCGTATCAAGGCCCGCCCATGGCTCGGCCCTGTACTTCCCCGAGACGGGGCACACCCTCGCACCGCCGCTTCGCGCCTACTGGGAGGCCAACGGCGGCCTTCCCGTGTTCGGGTATCCTCTCAGCGAGGCATTTCAGGAGCGCAGCGCTACTGACGGCAATACCTACCTGGTGCAGTATTTCGAGCGCAACAGGCTGGAATACCACCCCGAGAACAGGGGCACGCCCAGCGAGGTGCTGCTTGGGTTGCTGGGAGTGCAGGAATACGAGCGGCGGTACAGGCAACAGGCGCGACCGGAAGACATCCCTTCCCGGACTTAGCTCTCTGCCCTCGGCGACCGCGGCCGCCGCTCCAGCACCTCGAACGCCAGCGCCATCAGCACCGCCACGACAAGTAGAAACGGCCCGAGCAACTCCAGCCCGAAGCGGTCGGCAATCAGGCCGAACAGGGCCACCAGCGCTGCGCCGCCCAGCATCGCCGCCGCGATCTGGAAGCCGATCGTGTTGGCCGAGTGCGCCGGGCCCATGCGCGCCGGTGTCAGCGACACGAACGACGGGAACATTGGCGCGAGCGACATTCCCAGCAAAGCCACCCCGATCCACGAGAGCCACGGCGCGAAGTTCAGCCAGAGCAGCAGCACTCCGACAATCGCCCCCAGCATGCTCAATTGCAGCAGCGCCCGCACTGTTATGCGCGCCACGATCGCCCCCGACACCAGCCGCCCCACCGTGAGTGCTCCCCAGTACACGCTCACCCAGACGCCCGCCTCGGCCGGCTGCACGCCGCGCGCCTCGGTCAGCAGCGTGTACAGCCATATACCGGCGCTGAACTCAAGCCCCGAGTAAAGGAAGAAGAGCAGGATGCTCAGCCAGGCCGCGGGCAGGGCCAGCGTGCGCCTCATCGCGGCGCTCGGTACCTGCTCGGGCCGGCCCTCCTCGGCGTGCGCGTGCCACTGCTTGCGGGTCAAGGCGAACAGGCTCGCCAGTATCACCTGTGCCACGCCGACGATCAGGTAGCCCAGCCGGTAGGACTGCCCCCCGGCGATCACGCTGCTCATGAGAAGTGGCCCGATCGCCGCGCCGAGGCCGAACGATGCGTGCAGCCAGTTCATCGTGCGCGGGGTGAAGTTCTCGGCGGCGTACGTATTCAGCCCGGCGTCTATTGCCCCCGCCCCCAGGCCCGCCAGCAGTCCCAGCCCCACCATGACCAGCCACGCCGGCGCCGCCGCGTACCCCAGCAGACTGACCGCCGTGGCGAGGCAACTCAGCACCAGCAGCCACCCGACCCCGATGGTGGACAGCATCTTCCCGCTGGTGAAGCTCGACAGCAGGTAGCCGATGGTGCCCGTAAAGGTGAGCGCGCCAAGCGCGTCCAGCGAAAGTCCGAACCCGGCACGGATCGACGGCCACGCCACGCCGGTCAGGCCGTCGGGTAGGCCCAGGCTGACGAACGCGGCGTACGCCAGGCCAAGGAGCAGCCCGGCGCGGCGGCGCACAGCAGTAGCAGAAGAAGGTACGATGTCCCCTGATCCTTGCGGAAACTGTGAAAAAAAGTGCCTGGGAAGTATAGCACGGCAGGTATGAGGCTGCAATCGCGCAAAGGCCTGTCCAACGCAAAAGGCGAGACTCCCCTTAGGGAGTCCCGCCCTTCACTTTGATGCCGTCCGAACCCGGGTGAGTCTGCTGCCAGGTCAGCCTACGCGCTGACCCTCCTCAGCCGCAGGCCTGTCAGTACAAGCCCCGCGGCCGCTACGGCCAGCACGATCAGCGCCGCCTGTGCTTCAAGCC
>DASTEB010000633.1:0-4106 GCA_035710025.1 Chloroflexia bacterium | reverse complement strand
GGGTCGGCGAGGGCCACCGGCAGACCGGGCGATACGTCTACGGCAAGCTCGACGCCCTTCGCAGCGGCGGTCTCGCGGTACATTCCGGCGACAGGCTCTACCAGCGCGGCAGGCTCCACCGGCTGGATGCGCAGCTCAAGCTGGCCTGCCTCGGCGCGGGCAAGCTCGCGCAGGTCGTCCACCAGGCGGCTGAGCACCAGCGTCTGCTCGTGGATCGTGGCTATCTCCTGCCTGTCGAGGGGGTATACGCCGTCGAGGATGGCCTGCAGGTTGCCCTGCACAACGGCGAGGGGCGTGCGCAGGTCGTGCGCGATGTCGGCTACCATGTCGCGCCGCAACTGCTCGGACTTCTCCAGGCTGCCCGCCATGTCGTTGAACGCGCCCGCCAGGTCTGCTATCTCCTCCGATACGAGGGCGCGGCTGGGCACGGGCACGCGGTGGTCGAATCGTCCCTGCGCGATGCTGCGCGCGGCCACGTCGAGCCGCTTGAGGGGCGTGGAGATGACCCACGCGATCAATATGCCGAGGGCGATACCGGCCGCGCCCGCGATCAGCCCGGCCTGCACCAGCGTGTTGTTGATCTGCGAGAGGAAGCCCTGGGCCGAGGCGGTCATGTTCATGTGGCCGGGCGAACTTACCTGCAAGTAGCCGGCGGTTGCGCCCTGAGACGTGATGGGCAGGGTGGCGGTGTTCGCGTCGTCGGCGGGGAGCGTGGCGCCCGCGCTCAGGTTGCCGCTGCTGTAGACCACGCGGCGCTCGGTGTCGGCCAGCGTGATACCGCCCGCGCCCCAACGCATCCCGCGCATCATGCCCGGCCCCATCCCCGGGCCCATGCCGGTGGTGCCCGCGGCGGCCTGGTCAATCACTGTCTCGACGCCCGACCAGTCGCCGTTCTCCGCGTAGTAGCGGCCGAGCGCGTCGAGCAGGCCGGTCTCCTGCACCTGGCTGACCACGAAGTAGCGCTGGAAGTCGGTGCTCACCCGGCTGTTGGCGAGCACGGCAACGATCACCACGCTCAACAGCGTGAGCACGGCGAAAGCGACCGACAGCCTGACCCAGAGTTTGTCCATAGCGGCCTGCTTCTCCTCCACGTCCTGGCGTGCGCCTACTCAGCCTTCAGCCGGTAGCCCACCCCGAACACCGACTGTATATAGGTAGGGTGGGTGGGGTCGGGCTCGATCTTGCGGCGCAGGTTCTTGATGTGGCTGTCTACCGTGCGCTCCATCGTATCATAGCTGAAGCCGAGACCCTTTTCCATGAGCAGGGCGCGGCTGAGCGCGTGGCCGGGGTTCTCCATGAGCACCCGGAGCAGGCCGAACTCGGTGGGCGTTAGCTCGACCGGGCGTCCCTCGACCGTGACCTCGTGGCGGTCGATGTCCATGACCAGGCCGCCCGCGCGCAGAATGTGGGTCGGTGCCGCGCCGCCCGACGCCCGCCGGAGCACCGCGCGCACGCGGGCCACCACCTCGCGGGGGTTGAACGGCTTGGTAACATAGTCGTCGGCGCCAAGCTCCAGGCCGACGATCCTGTCGGTGTCCTCCACGCGGGCGGTGAGCATGATCACCGGGAGGTCGGCGACCGACTGGTCGGCTCGGATCGCGCGGGTAACGTCCCAGCCATCGCGGTCGGGGAGCATGAGGTCGAGGATTAGCAGGTCGGGGCGGTAGCGGTGTACCTGCGCGAGGGCACTCTCGCCGTCATAGGCGGTATCGACGTCGTACCCGGCCTGCTGCAGGTACGAACTGACCAGCCGGGCGATCTGCCTGTCGTCGTCCACTACGAGTATCTTCTGTGCCATGAGCTATAATCCCCCGGGTGGCCTACCCGGTAAAACGGCGATGGACGCCTCTCGAACAGAGTAGGCGTCCATTGCCTGGAGGGCCGAGGCCGGTTATGACCTCCGGGTCGTAGCCTAGCGGCGTCCGCCCCTGTTCTGGCCCATCATGCCCTGTCCGGGTTGGCCGCCCGCAGGCATATTATCGCATACCCCGTCGCCGTTTTCGTCAACGAAGCCCTGTCCCTGGCCGGGGCCGCGGGGTGTCCAGACCTCGTTGATGTGCGTGGTGACGTTGGTGCGCATTGTGGCGATCATCTGATCGGCCTGCTCCTGCGTGATCCGGCCCGACGCGACCGCTTCGTTCAGCCGCTCGATGCGCGGGGCAAGGAACGCGTTGACGATTGTGTCGACCGAGACGTTGTGCGCGGCGGCGACCTGAGCGATGCTGTTGGTGCCGTCAAGCTCGGCGATAAGCTCCTCAACAGTGATGTTGAGCTGCTCCGCGGTCACGGCGATCAGGGAGTTCTCGCTACCCATCATGCCCTGGCCGCCCATCATGCCGCCGTGCATTCCGCGACCGCCCATCATGCCCTGCTGGCTCCTGCCGGCCATCATACCGGGGCCGTAGCCCTGGTTAGCGGCGGGAGGGTTACCCTGGGTCGCGGCGGGGCCGTTGCCTGCGCCTGCGCCCGGGGTCGCGGGCTGGGCGAGAGCCACCGGAGCGAACGCCGCGCCGAGCGCGACGACTGCTACCAGGGCTGCCGCTACTAAAGTAATTCTTCCCTTCATTCTCTGCCTCCTACTGTGACGTGTACAGCCCGCCTTTCGGTCGGGCGCCGTGTGTTTGCCGCACGGTCGTCTTGTGTTCTGAGTCCAGTGTAGCAGGCAGATGTGGAGGACTTATGGAGGGCATGGGCAGATCGTGTACGGTTTTGGGGACGGACTGGGTTACTTGACCGGCTGTATCAGCTCAGTGCGCCAGGTGGAGGGGTCCCAGCCGGAGGGGTCAAGGTCCTTGCTGAGGTCGATCCAGTAGTAGACCTCGCGGGCCGGGCCGGCGGATTCCCTGTGGTTCTCTTCCACCCAGGCCGCGATCCGGCCGTAGGCCTCGCCGAGCTTGTCGTGCGCGCCGAGGTGTTCGGTGACGGCCGCAGAGCCGCCCGGCAGCTCTCCCGCGGCGATCCGTCCCTCGCCCGCGGCAGGCTCCTTGAGGGGAACGCCAAGCTCCATGTCGGTCTCGGTGTCGCTGAACGTGTGGTAGCGCACGAACGGCGGCCCGGCGGGTTGAGCGCCGCTCTGCCGCAGGTAGGCTTGCAGCGCCTGCAGCCTCTCGCCCATCGTCTCGCCTAGCTGCTCGGTGCGAATGTTCTCGCGGATGCTCAGAATTGGCTGGTGGTCCAGTTGGCGCAGCTCAACGCCGCTGCTGTTACCGGTAATCTTCTGTTCGGTAGCCATTATTGTCCTAGCACTTTCCCCGCCTGCGGCGGGCTGTAGGCTTGCGCCTGTAATACCGGGTAGTCGGGTGCCGTCGCAGTATAGTACAAATGTTCGCATCGCGCCACCGCCATTGGGACCAGGTCAATGGGGACCGACGGAGTATTGGCCGGGGCTAGGGGTTGCGGGGGCTGTAGTAGCGGCGCAGCCAGGAGGAGAGGCCGTCGAGGCCGGGGAAGAGCACGCGCTCGGTGATGTTGGCCTGGTCGAGCTTGTCGCGGATCTCCCACTTGAGGGCAGAGGGGATCAAGATGCGGCGGGTGAGGTGGGGGTGCGCCTCGAGCCACTGGCCGAGGTCGGAGCCGGGGCGCGACATGAGCGAGAAGAGAGCGTACTGGTTGACTATGCGGTCGTCCAGCGACGGCGGCTCGAGGAAGGCGACGAAGTCCTCCTCGCCAAGCTGCTCGAAGTCGGCCAGGGTGCCCGCGGCTTCGCTCAGCATCTCGGCGGTGAAGATGTTGGAGTCGTACTTCTCGAGGATGCCCTTGAGGCTGTTGGGTAGGACCTTATTGCTCTCGATGTAGTTCACGCACCAAACCACGCCGTCGCGCTCGAAGTCGGACAGGTCGGCCGTGGCGAAGTGCAGTGCAACCAGGGGCGAGTAGCTCCAGTCGAGCATGCGGGTTGGCAGGCCGTGGTGCTGGCCGAGGGCGAGCCAGTGCCAGATCGAGTCGCCCAGCAGGGGCGTGCTGCTGGCGTGGGCGTACTTGCGGAAGTTGCGCAGCAGGTCGTCTTCGTGCCGCTGGTACTCGCCGCCCAGGCGCACCAGGCTGGTGCTCAGGCCGAAGCCGGCGTCCTGCATCCCTCGGTAGGCCAGGGGCGAGCGGAACCTGCC
>DASTEB010000632.1:0-12589 GCA_035710025.1 Chloroflexia bacterium | reverse complement strand
GCGGCCATTTCGGGCGCGTTCTTCATGATCGCGTGGCGGGCACGCTCGGGCATGGCGTCGTAGGTGCCGGGGCCGATAGCCCCGTCGAGGAAGCGGCGCACGCCCTCCTCCATGTCGCCCCGTTCGAACGCCTCGCCCGAGGGCGTCCAGTACGTAGCGCGCACGCGCTCCAACATCTCCACGCCCCCGGGGAGCCGCTCGAGCAAGGGCTGGACTGGCGGCTCGGCCAGCGCGAGCGACCGCACCTTCTCGGGGTAGCGTAGGGCAAAGCGCAGAGACACATACCCGCCGTAGGAGTTGGCCACGATGTGCGGCCTGCCCAGGTCGAGCGCGTCAATCAGCGCGGCGAGGTCGTCCGCGTGCTGCGCCATGGCCGCATCGTAGTCCGGCGGCATGTGGTTGGGGTAGAAGCCGCGGCGGCTGTAGGACACTGCCCGAAAGCGCTCGGCGAACACCGGCACCTGCGGCAGCCACGAACGGAAGTCGGCCATGCCGCCGTGTACGAACACCACCCCGACGCCCTGACCCTGCTCGACGTAATGCAGGTCGGCGCCGTTGACTTGCAGCGATTTGACGTGCGCTCTGAGTGACAAACGGCTTCTCCTCCGGGGACATGAGCGCCGAGGCGCACCCTGACATTGTACATGTCGCACCGATTCCGCGCACACTTACTCGCCCTACACAACTGGTGAGATACTCCCTACAGCCTATTGACGGCTACCTCTCCATATGATAATATGACTACAGGAAATTTGAATATTCTGTAGTCAAACCGTCAAGACTTATGACAAGCACGCCGATCCAATCAGAAGAAACACTCAACTCCAACGCCGTGATCGCGGTCGATATGGTGCTGTTCACCGTGCGGCCCGCCGAGCGCGTGGAAGACATGTGGCAGGTGCTGTTGGTGCAGACCGCCGACCCGGCGAGGCAGGGCAGGTGGGCGTTGCCGGGCGTGCTTGTGCGCGACGACGAGACCTTCGACCAGGCTGCGCGCCGCGCCGTGCGAAGCAAGGCCGGCTTAGATGCGCACGACTGGTACCTCGAGCAGCTTGGCACCTTCGGCGACCCCGGGCGCGATACGCGCGGGCGGGTCGTGTCGGTGGCCCACGTCGCGCTGGTGCGCAGCGACGAGCTTGCGCTTGTGCCGGGCGGCGGGGTGCTGCGCGCCGAGTGGCGCCCGGTAGGGCAAGTGGAGCCGGACGCGCTGGCGTTCGATTACGGCGACATCCTGCGGGCGGGCGTGGCGCGAGTGCGCTCCAAGCTGCGTTACTCCTGGGTTGCGTTCCAACTACTGCCCGACGAGTTCACCATCCCCGAGCTGCGCGCCGTTTACGCGGCCATTCTCGACCCCGACGTTCTGCGGCTGAACACCTCCAATTTCCGCAAGGCGTTCTCCGCGCTGTTCGAGTCGGGCGCTATCGTACCGACCGGCAAGCGCACCGAAGGAGGGCGCGTCGGCAGGCCCGCCGACCTGTACCGGTTCTCCGGCCCCGTGGAGGGCACGCGCAGCCGAGAGCTGCCCTGGCGCTAAGGACACGTGATGACCAAGCAAATCGATAGCGACCGCCTCATAATCATAGGCACCGGAGTAGCCGGTCTGAGCGCCGCACTTGCCGCGGCCGAGCGCGGCATTCCCGTGACGCTGGTCACCGCGGGCGATGCGCGCAGCGGATCGTCCTGGTGGGCGCAGGGGGGCATCGCGGCCGCTGTCGGCAAGAACGACAGCCCCGACCTGCACGCTGCCGACACGATGGCCGTTGGAGGCCGGCTGAACGACGCCGAAGCTGTCCGAGTGATGGTTGAACACGGCCGCGAGGCGGTGCTGCGCCTGCTGGCGAGCGGCGTGCCCTTCGAGGGTGGGCCGGACGGACCTGAGCTAACGTTGGAGGCGGGCCACAGCCGGCGGCGCATCCTGCATGCCAATGGCGGCGCGACGGGCGAGATGATCTCCGCCGCGATGTTTGAGCGCGCCCTGGCGAACCCGCTGGTCGAGGTCGTGGCCAACACGGCAGTCGAGCGGCTGGTGGTGGAGCGTGGGCGCGTGGTCGGCGTGGAGTCGCGCCGGGGCGTATTGACGGGCCGCGCCGTGGTGCTGGCGACGGGCGGGTACGCGGGCCTATGGGCGCGTTCGAGCAACCCGCCGGGCAGCAACGGCACAGGCGCCGCGCTGGCCTGGGAGGCCGGGGCGGCTGTGGCCGACTTGGAGTTTGTGCAATTCCACCCGACCGCGCTCGAACTGCCCGGCGCGCCCGCGTTCCTCTTAAGCGAGGCGCTAAGGGGTGAGGGCGCGCTGCTTGTCGACAGCAACGGCCGCGATGCGGTTGCCCCGCTGTTGCCTCGCGATGTGGTGGCCCGGGCGATAACCCGCCACCGCCGCGAGAAGGGGCCTGTGTTCCTCTCGCTGAGGCACATCGGGCCGAAGGTACGCACGCGCTTCGCTGCCATAGCACGCGAGCTCGCGCAGTACGGTCTCGACCTCGCCACCGACCTTATCCCCGTCGCGCCCGCCGCGCACTACTGCATGGGCGGGGTGCGCACCGACACCTGGGGCCGCACCACCGTACCCGGCCTGTACGCCGCGGGCGAGGTAGCGTGCACGGGCGTGCAGGGGGCGAACAGGCTCGCCTCGAACTCGCTGCTTGAGTGCCTGGTGTTCGGCGAACGCGCCGCGCAGGCCGCCGGGAGCGACGAGCGTGAGGCTCGCGCCTCATTCAACCTGCGCGATTTACCGGAGGACGTCCCGATGCCCGCGCATACACCCGGGCCGAATGACGGGCACTACGCGGCAGGCAGACTGGCCGAGCGGCTTCAGGCCGACCTGTGCGTCGAGCGCGAGCCTCAGGCCATGGCCGCACTGGTAGCCGAACTTCCCGCGCAGGATGATCCTGCGCCACCGAGCCATCTTGTCGCGTCGTTGGCCGCGCTGGCCGCGCTCATGCGGCAGGAGAGCCGCGGCGCGCACTACAGAGTCGATTTCCATGCCGCCTCCCTGAACTGGAGGGGGCGTATCGTCTGGCGGCGAGGAGTGTCGTCGCGGTTTGAGGAGGTAAGTTAGTGCATAACGTGGAAGGGTTCCCCGCAGAGCTTGGATATAACACCGCCGTGGCCGAGATAGTGCGTCTCGCGCTGGCCGAGGATATCGGTCGAGGCGACATCACCTCCGAGGCCACAATCCCTGCCGAGGCGACCGCCAAAGCGGTGATCGTGCAGAAGCAGCCGGGCGTGCTGTGCGGCCTGCCGGTGGCTCGGCTGGTGTTCGCCATGCTCGACCCCCGGGTGAAGATCGAGTCTCTGGTGGAGGAAGGCTCATGGGGCGACAAGCGCGAGGTCGCCCGCATCACGGGCCCGGCCCGCGCGATCCTGACGGGCGAGCGAACGGCGCTCAACTTCGTGCAGCGGATGTCGGGCGTGGCGACGATGGCGCGGCGCGCTGCCGTGGCGGTCGAGGCCACCGACACGATCGTGCTCGACACGCGCAAGACCACGCCGGGCCACCGCGCCCTCGAAAAATACGCGGTGCGGGTCGGCGGGCACGGCCACGTGCGCAACCACCGCGCCGGGTTGGACGACGCGGTGCTCATCAAGGATAACCATATCCGCGCCGCGGGCGGGATTGCTGCCGCCGTCGAAGGAGCGCGCAAGCGCGTCGGACCGGCGCAGCGCATCGAAGTCGAGGTGACCAACCCGTTCGAGCTTGAGGAGGCCCTGCGGGCCGGGGCCGACATGGTTCTGCTGGACAACCACACGCTGGACGGCCTGCGCGCCGCGGTGCAGCAGGCAGCAGGGAGGGCAAAGCTTGAGGCCAGCGGCGGCATCACCCTCGACAACCTGGCCGAAGTCGCCCGCACGGGCGTTGACTACGTTTCGTTGGGGGCGCTGACCCACTCGGCAGGCTCCATCGACTTTTCCCTGGAGGTACAGTAATGACGACAACCGATGTGCAGACGGACACGCTGCTGAAGGCAAAGAAGCCCCTGCACCCCGCGCTGCTGCGTTTCGTGGAGAAGGAGCACCTGACTCCCGAGCAGATCGCGGCGCTGCAGGCCGAGGTACGGCAGCTTGCGAAGGAGCGCAACGCCGTCATCCTGGCGCACAACTACCAGGTGCCCGAAATACAGGACGTGGCAGACTTCGTGGGCGACTCGCTTGGCCTTGCGTTCGAGGCGGCCAAAGTGCAGGCCGACGTGATCGTGCTGTGCGGCGTGTACTTCATGGCCGAGACCGCCAAGATCCTCAACATGGAGCGCACCATCCTTATCCCCGATACGGACGCGGGCTGCTCGCTGGCCGACTCGATTGACGTAGAGCAATTGCGTGCGTGGAAGGCGCGGCACCCCGGAGCAGTCGTCGTGAGCTACGTCAACACGACCGCCGACATCAAGGCGGAGTCGGACTACTGCGTGACCTCGGGCAACGCGCTCGCAGTGGTCAACTCGATACCGAAGGACAAGAAGATCCTCTTCCTGCCCGACATATACCTGGGCGAGTGGATCCGCCACACGACCGGGCGCGAGAACATGGAGATATGGGCCGGCGAGTGCCACGTTCACGCCGGCATCCGCGTGTCGGAGATCGACGCCAACATGAAGGCAAACCCCGACGCCGACCTGCTGATCCACCCAGAGTGCGGCTGCACGAGCCGCTACGTCTGGGCCGCGGGCACCGGCCGCCTTCCCGCCGACAAGACTCACGTGTTGTCGACCGAGGGTATGGTGCGCCACGCGAAGAACTCGCCTGTGCAGAAGCATATAGTTGCGACCGAGACAGGCATCTTGCACAGACTCCAGAAGGAGAACCCTTACAAGGACTTCGTGCCTGCCGACGCGGGCGCGGAGTGTGTCTTCATGAAGAAGATCACCCTGACCAAGCTGCGCGACTGCCTGCGCGACATGCAGCCCCAGGTCGAGCTTGACCCGGAGATCGCCGCGAAGGCAAAGTTGGCGATTGACAGGATGATGGCGGTACCGAGGTAGGATGCGTGATGCGTGAGCGCATTCTTACCGGGTAGTGCGGAATAAGCAGTGCGGCGGGCAGAGTTCGCACATCACGCATCACGCATCACGCATCACGCATCACGTGCCCCGTCATGTATAATGGAGTGTGCTTTTTTCTCGCAGCGACGCGAAAAAGCCCGGATCTGATACATGACGCAGACTTACGAGAGCCTGGCACCCATCGTGCCGCTGCCCATCGCCTCGTGGCGAGCCATCACCGGGTACGATCTGCCCGGTGACTACCAGATGGCCCTTGACGAGGCCCTTTTAGAGTCCGTGATAGCGGGCGGCGTGCCCGTCGTTCGCTTCTACACCTGGCGCCCCGCCACCCTCTCCCTCGGAGTGAACCAGCCCTTCGGCGAAATTGACGCCGACGAGTGCGCGCGCCGAGGCTTCGGCCTGGTCAGGCGGCTCACGGGCGGGCGGGCCGTGCTGCACCAGCACGAGCTTACCTACTCGGTGATTGCCCTGGAGAACGACTCGCGCGTATCCGGCGGAGTGATCGAGTCGTACCGCAAGATCAGCACGGCCCTGGTGGAGGGCCTGCGTTCGATGGGCGCCGACGTGTCGCTGGCCGAGCCGAGCAAGGCGATGTTCCGCGCCCTTGCCGAGTCGCGCCGCCGCACGGAGCTTGACGATACGGTAGACAGCAGCAACGGCGCGGTGTGCTTCGACACCGCCTCGGCCTACGAATTGACCGCGCGGGGCCGAAAGCTGGTGGGAAGCGCGCAGGCAAGACGAGGCGGCGCGATCCTGCAGCACGGCTCGATACTGCTCGACGTGGACTGGGATGCCTGGGTGAACGTGTTCTCGTACGCCAGCGAGGCGGGCCGCGAGCGCGCATACACCAAGTTGCCGTCCCGCATGACTTCGCTCTCCGAGGAGCTTGGCAGGCCGGTTACGGCCCGCGAATTGCAGGCCGCGCTGGTGCCCGCGTTCGAGCGCACCTTCGGCATCAGCCTGATGGAGGCCGAGCCGACGCCCGCCGAGGAAGAGGCCGCTCGACGACTTGCGGCCGAGAAGTACGCCACCGAGGGGTGGACCCGAAAGATGTGACCTGATGCGCGGGCGCCGTCCGCGCCGCAAGCTGCAACACAACAGAGTGAGGTAACGCTGACTATGGCTGACGCAAGCAACAATACCGAGTACGACATCACAATCATCGGGGCCGGGCCTGGCGGGTACGCCGCCGCGCTGTACGGCGGTCTGAAGGGTGTGAAGATAGCCCTTGTCGAGAAGGACCGCCGCCTGGGCGGCACCTGCCTGCTTCGCGGCTGCATCCCTTCGAAGGCGATGCTCAAGACGGGCGAGCTCCGGCTGCAGATGAGCCACGCCGAGAAGTACGGCCTCGCGCTCAAGGGCGACGTGAGCATTGACTGGGAGAGCACGGTGCAGCGCAAGGACAAGGTGGTGGACGGGCTGGTCAACGGCCTGACCGGGCTGATGAAGTCGCGCAAGGTGGACGTGATCCACGGCACCGGCACCATAACCTCGCCCAACACCGTGACGGTTGACGGCCGCGAGATACGCTCGCGCAACATCATCATCGCCACAGGCTCCGGCACCCTGTATCCCACCGACGTGCCGGGCGGCGACCTGCCCAACGTCATCACCTCGGACGAGGTGCTCGACGCCGACCTCACGCTGAAGCGAATCCCCACGATGCCCGAGTCCGTGATTATCGTGGGTGGCGGCACGGTGGGCATGGAGCACGCCTCGATGTTCAACGCTTACGGCGTCAAGGTCACGGTCGTCGTGACGTCGCCCCGCGCGCTGCGGCTCGTGGACGAGGAGATCTCTCGGCGTTTCTCTATGGTCGTCAAGAACCAGGGTATCGAGATCATCACCCGCACCGACGTGGTGCGGATGGAGGAGACAGGCAAGGGCAAGGGCAAGCGCCTCATGGTGACGCTGCGTAACGCCGACTCGGGCGCCGAAGAGGTGCGCGAAGTGAGCCATGTCTTCTGGGCCAAGGGCCGCTTCCCGTATTCTCAGGGCGTCGGCCTGGACAAGATCGGCCTGCAGACAACCAAGCGCGGATTCATCGAGGTGGACGAGCGCATGCAGACCGCGGTACCCGGCGTGTACGCCATCGGCGACGTGGTGCCCGGCCCAATGCTGGCGCACGTGGCGATGTACGAGGGCGAGGTAGCTGTGGACAACATCCTGGGCCACTACCGGGCCGCCGACTACGGCGCGGTGCCCGACGTGATCTTCACAATACCGGAGATAGCGTCGGTGGGCATGCAGGAGTCCGAGGCCAAGGAGAGGGGCATCCCGGTCAAGGTCACCAAGTTCAACTTTGCGGCGCTGGGCCGCGCCCAGGCAATCGGCGAGCCTGACGGCCTGGTCAAGATGATCTGTGACCCCGGCTCGGGCGTGATCCTGGGCATGCAGATACTCGGGGCGCACGCCTCGGACGTGATCGCCGAGTGTACGCTGGCGGTGCAGCAGGGCATCACGGCAGAAGAACTCGCCCACACAATCCACGCCCACCCGACCATGCCTGAAGCGGTGGCGGAGACGGCGTTCTCGCAGATCCTGGGCGCGCCGCTGCATGCCAACAGGTAGCACAGCCGCGGCACAAAACCTGCGTCTTTCATCGAGCCGGGGGTACTTCCAAACCCCCGGCTCTTTGCGTATACTGGTCTCCTACCCCTATCCCATTCCCGACAGATCCGGAGCTGCCCGTGGCCCAGAACATCGTTATCGCCGGTGGCGGCGTGATGGGCTTGTATACCGCCTACACGCTGCTTCGCCGAGGCGTGAAGCACGTCACCGTGCTCGAGCGCTACACGGTGGGGCACGACCGCGCCGCGTCGGCTGACACCACCAGGGCCGTGCGCTACGAGTACGCCGCTAACGAAACGTACTCGCGCATGGTGGCCCGCGCGGTCCCGATGTGGCGCGAGTTGGAGGCGCTGGCGGGCACCGAACTGTACGTGGAATGCGGAGTAGCGTGCTGGGGCCGCGCGGGCGACACCCATGCTCGCCAGTCGTTCCGCACGCTAACCAGCATGGGCATCCCGATCCGGCAGGTCGGCCCTACCGAGCTTGTTTCGATGTTCCCTCAGTTCGCCGTGGCCGACATCTTCTACGCGACGTACAACCCGCAAGGGGGTATGCTGCGGGCCAACGAATGCATGGCGGTGCTGGAGAAGGCCGTGCGCGACCTTGGCGGCCAGATTGTCGAGGAGTGTGAGGTAACAGCGCTGGAGGAGTCGCGCGGCACGGTCGTCGTCACCGACGCCTCGGGGCAGAAGCACAGTGCAGGCAAGGTGCTGGTCGCGCCGGGCGCCTGGGGGGCCAGGCTGCTGCCCCGGCTCGGCCTGGCGATCCCCCTCACGGCCAACCGCCAGCAGGTGATCTACGTGGCCGGGCTCGGGCCTGAATTTGAGCCGGGCCGATTCCCTGTCTTCCTCAACCTGGACCACGACTTCTACGGCTTCCCCCTCGACCGAGACGGCATGCTAAAGGCGTCCATCCACAGCCCCGGCCCGGTGATGGATCCTGAAACCGCGCCGAAGCCAGACGCCGCGTTCGACCAGGCGGTGCTCCGCCTCATGCGCACCTACATACCCGCAGCCGCCGCGCATGGGCGGCTCAGCCACTCGCGAATGTGCATGTACGAGATGACGCCCGACGAGGATTTCGTGATCGATAGGCTGCCGGGCTATGAAAACGTCGTGGTCGCGACGGGGTTCTCCGGGCACGGCTTCAAGTTCGCGCCCATCGTCGGTGAGATGCTGGCCGACCTGCTGCAGGACCGCGAGCCGGAATTCCCCCTCGCCCGTTTCGCCATATCGCGCTTCAAGCGCTTCACGCCGCGGGCGAGCTACATGTAACCGCGGGCGCGTTTATTGCGTATAATAAGCAGATGGAAGCGCACCGCGCACCGTCCCGTTTCATGGTACCCAAGACCGGAGGATCCTAGAAGATGCTCTTTGATATTAGATACATACTCTTCGTAATGCTGCCGGCGATCGCGCTGACGCTCTTCGCCCAATGGTGGGTGCGCAACGCCTTCAACAGCGCCGCGCAGATCGCCAACCGCCAGCGCATCACGGGCGCACAGGCTGCCCGCTATATCCTTGATGCGGCAGGCCTCAATCATATAGTTGTACAACCGACCCAGCGCGCCGAGATGGTGCGCTACCAGGGCGCTAGCCCCGATCTCGACGACCACTACGACCCGCGCGAGAAGGTGCTCAGGTTGTCGCCTCGCGTCTACTCCGAGCCGTCCATAGCGGCTATGGCGGTGGCCGCGCACGAGGCAGGGCACGCCATCCAGGACGCGCAGGGCTACGCGCCCATGCGGTGGCGCAGCGCGCTTGTGCCGGCGGCCAACATCGGCACCAACTTCGGCGTATGGATCATCATCCTTGGCGTGATCCTGAATATCATCGGCCTGGCGTGGTTGGGCGTGGCGGCCTTCGCCCTGGGCGTCCTGTTCGCCCTGCTTACCCTGCCGGTCGAGCTTAACGCAAGCTCTCGCGCCATGCAGATGCTCACCACCACCGGTATGGTGGACCAGACCGAGCACGGCCAGGCGCAGTCGGTGCTTCGCGCCGCGGCGTTCACCTACGTGGCGGGCCTGGCGGTGGCGCTGCTCAACCTGCTGTACTGGGTTAGCATCGTCATGGGTATGGGCCGCAGCCGCGACTAACCGCAGCGACCTCAGCGGGGGCGGGTGCAGAACACCCGCCCTTTGTCACGCAGCCGGGAGGAGACTCGCACTCAGGGCATAGGATTTGCTGACAGCAGCGGTAGTATCCGGATAAGGAGAACCACATGGACAGCAACTATGGGGAGTTCCAGGGCACAGAAATGGACCCCGGGGCAGACTACCAGTCGGACTTCGCCGAGATAGACGAACTCGACGATTTCGACTGGGAAGAGGAGAACGACCTCGTGCCCATCCTCGCCGCCTCGGCCGCGCTCGCAGCGGTGGTGGGCGGCGCGCTCGTGCTTCTGGGACGCAGGCGCAAGCCGACCGCCGAGGAGCGCATCGCCGATATCGTCGAGTCGCTGGAAAAGCGCGGCAAGAAGGGCGTTGAGATGCTCGAGAAGCGCGGCAAAAAGGGCGTCGAGGCGGTGACCGAGGCCGTGTCGTCGGCTCACCTTGGCGACCGGCTGGAAGAGGCCATCAAGAAGGCGGGCGACCTGGCAGGGTCGGCGGGCGAGGTCGTTTCGGACGGCAGCCTGCGCTCGATGCTGGAGGACGCAGTTGAGCGGTCGCGCAAGGCCGCAAGCCGCCTCGACCTGGCCGACACGGCGGGCGACGTCACGAAGCAGGTGCGCAAGGAAGTGCGCAAGGGTCTGAAGAAGGCCGGCAAGGCCGCCCGCGACATAGACATCGACCGCAAGTCGACCGAGCAATTCCTCGAGTCGCTCCAGAAGCGCGTTGCCTCGGCAATCGAGACCGTACGCGAGGACTACGCGCCGAAAGCCGCCCAGGCCATCAGGTCTGACGTGATGCCCGCTGTGGAGCACGCCGCCGGGACTGTGAGGGATACGGTCAGCGAGCAGGTGATGCCCGCCGCGCAGGACGTGCTCGAGCGGGTGCAGAAGGACGTGTTGCCAGCCGTTGAGAAGCGCGCCTCGCGCCTCGATGACCAGTTCCACATCAGCGACCGCGCACGCACCGCTGCCAGGATGGCGCAGGAGCGCGGCGGTAGCCTGGGCGATATGCTGCGTGCGGTCGGGCTGGCTATCCTCGCGAAGGTAATGGACGACGTGCTGCCGCAGGCAAAGAAAGCCGGCACATCGGCCCTGACCACAGCCCGCGAGGACGTGCTGCCCGCCGCGCAGCACCGAGCGGAAGAGGCAGCGCACGCACTCAGGGAAGACTTGTTGCCGAAGGTAGGCGAAGCCGCTTCGCACACTCCGGAGGTGCTGGCCGATCTGCTCAGCGCGGCCCGCGACAAGGCATCCGCGGCGATGGAGCGCGCCGCGCCCGTGGCTGAGGACGCCGTAGTGTTCGGGGCGCACCGCGCCCAGGACGCCATCGAGCTTGCCCGCAAGCGCGCGGACGACGTTGCCGAAGCTGCCCGCGGCGGCCGCAAGGGCGTCACCGGAGCGGTAGCCGCGGTAGGCTCCGGCGTTAGGAACGCCGCCGCCACCACCGTGGACACGACGACTTACGTCACTCGCCAGTCGTTTGGCATCCTCTTCTGGCTTGCCATGCTCGGCGCGGTCATCATGCTGGTGTTCGTGCCCGACAAGGAGAAGCAGAAGGAGATCATGGACAACGTGCGCCAGTTCACCGGCGAAGTGCGCGAGATGTGGCACGACCTGCAGGGCAGCGACTTCGAGCTGGACGTGCCCGACACGACGACCACCGGCCGCAGCGTGTAATTGCGCAGCGCATCAAGCAGAAAGGACGAGGGGAACGAGACCCTCGTCCTTTCCTATGTTGGACGTCATGCGCCATACTTCACTGGCAAAGGTGCCTCAGCGCACGACGCATGACGTCCCCCGCGTCTGGTATAATTTACAGGCTGGGGGCCACACGGCCCCCTGATTATCAACCGGAGTAATACGAACATCATGTTCAACTGGCTAAAACGCAAAGAACAGCCCAAAACAGAAGAGCAAATACAGGAGCAGCACGCCGCCTACGAGGAGGGCCTGCAGCGCACCAAGCGCGGCTTCTTCCAGCAGGTCGTGTCGCTGTTCGAGGTAGACGAGATCACCGAGGACATCTGGGAGGACCTTGAGACGCTGCTCATCCAGGCCGACCTCGGCGTGGACACCACGGTGGCCCTGGTCGAGCGACTGCGCGACCGCGTGCGCGACGAGCGCATGAAGAAGCCCCAGCACGTGTACGAGGCGCTGCAGGACGAGCTAACCGCCATCCTGCTCAAGCCCGAGCGCGACGTGCTGGCCCGAGTGGCGGCGTCCGAGCAGGAAGCCGGCCAGGAGGACCGCCCATACGTCATCCTTGTGGTGGGCGTAAACGGCGTGGGCAAGACCACCACCATCGCCAAGCTCGCAAGGTGGTACCGCGACAGGGGCCGCAGCGTCATGATCGGCGCGGGCGACACCTTCCGCGCGGCCGCAATCGACCAGCTTGCGATCTGGGCAGAGCGGGTGGGCGCGCCGCTTGTGCGCCACGAGCCGGGAGCCGACCCCGGCGCGGTCGTGTTCGACGCCGTCGAATCGGCCAAAGCGCGCAACGCCGACGTGCTGATAATCGATACCGCGGGCCGCCTGCATACCAAGGCCAACCTGATGGAGGAGCTGCGCAAGGTCAAGCGAATCATACAGAAGCAGTTACCCGGCGCTCCCGACGAGACCCTGCTGGTGCTCGACGCGACCACCGGGCAGAACGGCCTCCAGCAGGCCAAAGTGTTCACCGAGGTCGCCGAGGTATCGGACGTAGCCGTCGCCAAGCTGGACGGCACGGCCAAAGGGGGCATCGTGTTCGCCATCGCTCGCGAGATGAACCTGCCGATCCGCTTCGTCGGCACGGGCGAGAAGATAACCGACCTGGCCGAGTTCGACGCAAGGGCCTTCGTCAAGGCGCTGTTCGATTAGTAGACCGGAGAACTCCACGACATGTTTGAGAACCTGACAGATAGATTGAACGG
>DASTEB010000631.1:0-2424 GCA_035710025.1 Chloroflexia bacterium | reverse complement strand
TCCCAGCCGTCGGTCGACACGATGGTGGGGATGGGACGCGCCCTGCCGGTGTCCGGCAGGACTCCCCGCTCGGCCAGCGAGAACCAGTAGAACGTGTGCGGGCCGAGGGTGATGAAGTAGGGCAAGTCGCCGATTGGCGGGAACTCCACGCGGCCGAACAGCTCAACCGGCACCATGCCCTTGAACCGGCACAGGTCAAGCTCGACGTGCTGGGCGAAGCGCGACAGGTTAGCAACGACCAGGATCTTCTCGTCGCCGAAGGCCCGCACGAAGGCCAGCACCTTGCGGTTCTCGGGGTGGAGGAACTCGAGCGAGCCGCGCCCGAAGGAGTGGAAGCGCTTGCGCAGCGCGATCATGCGCTTCATCCACGAGAGGAGCGAGTGCGGGTTTTCCTGCTGCCCTTCGACGTGAACGGTTTCGTAGTGGTACTCGTGGTCGGTGATGAGGGGCATGTAGAGCTGCTGCGGGTTGGCGCGCGAGAAGCCCGCGTTACGGTCGGCTCCCCACTGCATGGGGGTGCGCACGCCGTTGCGGTCGCCCAGGTAGATATTGTCGCCCATGCCGATCTCATCGCCGTAGTAGATCACGGGCGTGCCGGGCAGCGAGAAGAGCAGCGCGTTCATCAGCTCGATGCGGCGGCGGTCGTTGCGCAGCAGTGGGGCGAGCCTCCGCCGGATGCCGACGTTGATGCGCGCCTCGGGGTCCTGCGCATAGACGCGGTACATGTACAGGCGCTCCTCGTCGGTCACCATCTCGAGGGTCAATTCGTCGTGGTTGCGCAGGAAGACGGCCCACTGTGCGTCGCGCGGGATGGGCGGGGTCTGGGCCATGATGTCCACGATGGGGAAACGGTCCTCCTGCCGGATGCCCATGAACAGACGGGGCATGAGGGGGAAGTGGAACGCCATGTGGCACTCGTCACCTGTGCCCCGGCCGAAGTAGGCCGCGGCGTCCTCGGGCCACTGGTTGGCCTCGGCGAGCAGCATGCGGTCCCTGTAGCGGCGGTCGACGTGCGCCCTTAGCTCGCGGAGGAAGTCGTGCGTGGCGGGCAGGTTCTCTCCGGTGGTGCCCTCGTGCTCGAACAGGTACGGCACGGCGTCGAGGCGAAGCCCGTCCACGCCCATCTTGAGCCAGTAGTCCACCACCTTAAACATAGCCTTGCGGACCTGCGGGTTCTCGAAATTGAGGTCGGGCTGGTGGGAGTAGAAGCGGTGCCAGTAGTAGGCCTCGGCCACCGGGTCCCACGTCCAGTTGGAAGACTCGTAGTCCCTGAAGATGACCCGCGCTTCGCGGTAGCGGTCGGGCGAGTCGCTCCACACGTAGAAGTCGCGCGCGGCGCTGCCCGGCTTCGAGGTCCGGGCGCGCTGGAACCAGGGATGCTGGTCTGACGTGTGGTTCAGCACAAGCTCGGTGATGACGCGGAGGCCGCGGCGGTGGGCCTCGCGCAGCAGCGTCCTGAAGTCGCCCATGGTGCCGTAGGCCTGGTGTACGCGGGTGTAGTCGGCGATGTCGTAGCCGTCGTCCAGCAGGGGGGAGTGGTAGAAGGGCAGCAGCCAGATGGCGGTAACGCCGAGGTCCTGCAAGTAGTCGAGCTTTTCGCACAGTCCGCTGAAGTCGCCCACGCCGTCGCCGTTGCTATCGTAGAAGGCGCGCGGGTGCAGCTCGTAGATGACGGCGTCTTTGTACCAGGTTGAGTTGTCGTTTGCAGCCACGCGAGGCATCCTCCGGATCTTCGTCCAACGTAGCGTACTGGTCAGTCTTCCGGTCGGGGCACTCGGCCTTACGGAGAGCAACATACATACCAGAGGGCAGCGGGCAGTAGAGGGGCCGCGATTCGTGGTGCTCGTCTTGCTGATGGAAGAAGTTGGTCCCAACGGCCACGGCGGAAGTACAATAGACATGTATAGCCTAAAAGGAGGAAGCGGCCCGTCCCTGCTCAGGCAGGCGCCAGCGATGTACAGGGCCGTGTAATGACACCATGGCAATCACTACTCCCCCGCGAATGGACAAGCCCCAGGCCCAGGCCCCATCCTTCGACATCCTCAAGTACGAGCGCCACCCGCTCAACGCCATCTTCGAGCCCGAGTCCGTGGCCGTGATCGGCGCGAGCGAGCAGGTAGGCTCGGTCGGGCGCACTGTGCTGTGGAACCTGATAAGCAGCCCGTTCGGCGGCACCGTCTACCCGGTCAACCCCAAGCGGCCCAGCATCCTGGGCGTGAAGGCCTACCCCAACCTCGCCTCCATCCCCGGCGAGGTCGAGCTGGCGGTAATCAGTACCCCCGCCGGCACCGTGCCGGGCATCATGGCCGAGTGCGTGGAGAAGGGCGTCAGGGGAGCGATAGTAATCTCCGCCGGGTTCAAGGAGACAGGGCCGCAGGGCGTCGAGCTCGAGCGCCAGGTGCTCGAGCAGGCCCGGCGCGGCAA
>DASTEB010000630.1:0-2396 GCA_035710025.1 Chloroflexia bacterium | reverse complement strand
GGGCGCACATCGGCGGCTTCGTGGCGGGCCTGCTGCTCACGTTCCTCTTCCGCGGCCGGGAAAGCGGCAGCCCATCACCCCGATACGCCCGGTAAAAGGGGCGTACCATTCTCCGGTGTGAGGGGAAGGTTGTTGTGCCTTTCCCTCGACCTACTCCCCAACCCCCACAAATACCACCGTGTGGTTGCGGCTGAGAAGCGCCCGCTCCGGGGCGTAGCTCGCCGAGCCGACGAGCACGTACTTTAGCGGCCGGAGGAACGGCGCCACGTCGCGCTCGTAGGCTTCGCGGTCGCGCACAATGTCGGGGCTTGCTTCCGCCGCCTCACGCACGGCTCCCATGTCGACGTGCGCGATCACGTTGCTGTAGCGAGGCAGGGGCTTAGCCCTCTCGCGCCACTCCTCCGTGCTGGTGATGCCCTTGCCCATGCCGTCGATCGCCTGGGCCAGCGACTCGGCCGCCCCTTCGCCGTCGCCCTCCCAGGCGACCCACGCCCGCCGGGCTACCGTGCCGAACGCCAGCCCATCGCCCGCAACGTGGAACTCGGCCCCGGCTATCGTTTCGGTTCTCGTGGCCCTGCCGCCCGCCGCGAGTCTGTCCAGCACGGCCCTGGCCCGGGCCTCGTCCTGCATCTTGAGCTCGAACACCACCGAGGGCGAGAGCGCGCCGCCCGCCTCCTCCAGCCGGGCGCTCAGCACGTAGTCGCCGCTCAGCAGGGGCGCGACGTCGGCCGCCAGGTCAAGCCCGGTGTCGGCCTCGAACTCGCGCAGGCCGGCGGCGATGTCCGATGCCGGGTTCTGGCTCGCCACGCGGAGAAGCTGCTCCAGGGGCGTACGCAGGTCGGTGCCCACCAGGAGGCCGTGCGCGTCGGGCGGCACGTCGGACAGCGTGGTCACGTCGGGCCGGGCGTCGGGGTTGAGCGCGATGCCGCCGCGGCCGTCGTCGTCGATGTCGGAGGAGGGGAGGAAGGTCACGTCGGCCTCCGACGCCACGTCCAGTTGCAGCCCGCCTTCGTACGTGCCGAGGGTGAGCAGCACGCCGCCCCGCAGGTCGCGCACCGGACCTGAGTTGGCGGCCTCCGGGTCGGCCAGCCTCAGGGCGCGGTAGATCTCGGTCAGGTTGACGTACACCGAGGCCAGGCGCTCGGCGGGCACCTCGCGCACCAGCGCGGCGTGGGTGATGCTGCCCGACAGGCCGCGGTTGTCGCGGTAGGTGTCTATCACGGCGCGTATGGGGTCGGGCGCCGCGCCCACGACGGCGGTTGACGCGCCGTCGAGCAGAGCGAAGTACACGACCGAAGAGCCTGTGTCGAAGCGGCGGATGTCCACGTCGCGGTGGCGCTCGGCCGCGGCCACCTGCTGCGGCTGCTCGGCCCGGCGCTTGAGGTCGGACAGCAGGCCGCGCTTGCTCAGTGCGTCGAAGTCGAGGTCCACCAGCGCGACCACGTTACGCCCGAGCACCTCGAACACCTCGGCCTCAGGCTCACCCGCGCCCGTACCGAGCGATGCGCCGCGCAGCTTTTGCAGGTCCTCCGAGCCGAGCGGCAGCAGGGCCAGCGTCACGTTGCCGCCGAGGTACTGCGTCAGATCTACCGGGCCGCCGGGGGCGGGCGTTGCGCGCACAGGCTCCTCGGGCCTCACACCGAATGTGGGGGCGGATGGGCGCTCCTGCTCGGCCTGGTCCAGGGCATCGGCCAGCGGGCGCGTGATGCGCTCCCACGCCTCGCGGAAGCCGGGCTGTGCCTCGAACGCCTGCCTGATGCGGGCGGCAGCCTCGCCCTGGCTGCCCTCGGGCGACGCGTCGAACGAGAAGTAGGCCATGGTCGAGGCGGGCAGCAGCCTCTCGATCCCGACCGCCGGGCGCGCCAGGAACGTGCGGTACCCCCACACGGCGCCCACCGCCAGCGCAATCACGAGCACCGCCCCCGCGGCCACGACCGCCGGGTGCAGGCGCCCCCCAGGGCGAGCCGGCCGCGCCCCCCTGTGCCGCTCGCCTGCCGGTGTGTACCCGCTCTCGCCAGCCCTTTCGCCGTCCACCCGAGAAATCCCTCCTATGGCCCGCTGTGGGCCATTGTACCCCTATGGCACGGCGCGTACCACGACGCGGTCGGGTGAGGGGTGAGGGGTGAGGGGACATTGGACCTAGCGTCAGCCGTAGTCTTGGTCCGAGACAAGCCCGCCTGGGCGGGCGCAGGAATGTAGCCCAGGGTATCACCCTGGGATGTGCGGCGCCATTATTCTTCCCCGGCCCGCGAAGGCGGGCTTTTGGCAGGTGCTCGCGCCGTGACCCCGGCGGCGTACCCACCCCAAGCATTGACCCAGGCTGACGCGGGTTATGTATGAGGTATCGGGGTGTTGCCCCAAGGCCCGCCTTCGCGGGCCGATGTTTGGGGTGGGCT
>DASTEB010000629.1:0-2703 GCA_035710025.1 Chloroflexia bacterium | reverse complement strand
GGCTGCACGCCGAAGGACGCGCCGTAGTTGAAGTTCATGGCGACCGAGCGCAGGCGGATGTCCTGCCCGGGCAGTTTCGACTCGAAGCGGATCGAGATGCCCTCGTCCGGCTGGATGTGCAGCACGAGCACGTTGGGCTGCAGCTCGTCCGAGGCGGTGTGCTGGAACAGGGCGAGCGGGGCGGGCTTGAAGTGGATGGATATCTCCGTGTCGCGCTTGGGGAGGCGCTTGCCGTGGCGCAGGTAGAAGGGCACGCCCGACCAGCGCCAGTTGTCCACGAAGAAACGCGCCGCCACGAAGGTCTCGGTGTTCGAGTCGGGAGGCACACCAGGGTCCTGCCGGTATCCGGGCACGGGCTTGCCGAAGATCGAGCCGGGTCCGTACTGCCCGCGCACGGTGTTGCGCGCAACGTCGGTCGACGTACTGAACGGGTGGATGGCGCGCAGCACCTTGGCTTTCTCGTCGCGCACGGCCTGCGCCTCGAACGCGGCGGGCGGCTCCATCGCCACCAGCGTGAGCAGCTGCATCATGTGGTTCTGCAGCATGTCGCGCAGTGCGCCCGCGCCGTCGTAGTACGCCGCGCGGTCCTCCACGCCCAGGCTCTCGGCCACGATAATCTGCACGTGGTCCACGTAGCGGCGGCTCCAGATCGGCTCCCAGATGCCGTTGGCGAAGCGGAATACGAGGATGTTCTGTACCGTCTCTTTGCCCAGGTAGTGGTCGATACGGTAGACCTGGTCTTCCTCGAAAACCTCGAGGATCTGCCGGTTCAGCTGTTGGGCCGAAGCGAGGTCGTGCCCGAAGGGCTTCTCGACCACGATGCGCCGCCACGATGTGTCATTGCGCGAGGCAGGCTCGCGACCGTCGCCGTTGCCCGAGGGAGAGGGACGCCCGCTGGCAAGGCCCGCCGCGCCCAGGTACTGCACGATCGCAGGGTAAAACTCGGGCGGGGTCGACAGGTAGTACAGGCGGTTGCCCATGGTGTCGCGCTCTTCGTCCACCTGGGGGAGGCGCGCCGCGAGCCTCTTGTAGCCTTCGGGGTCGTCGAAGTTGGATTGCACGTAGAACAGGCCCTGCGCGAACGACTCCCACACGGCGGGGCGCTGCGAAGGCTTGTGCCGCCCGAACTTCTCGATCGACTCGCGCACGGCCTCGCGCAGCGCATCGTCGGTAAGGTCTCGGCGAGCGAAACCGACCACCGAGAAGTTGGGCGGCAGCCTGCGCTCGACGTAGAGGTCGTACAGGGCGGGCAGGAGCTTGCGGTGGGCGAGGTCGCCCGTGATTCCGAACAGCACGAGCACGCACGGGTCAGGCGTGCGGTGCATGCGCAGTCCCGCGCGCAGCGGGTTTTCAACTACCTTAGTGGAGAGGGCGACCATGTTGTTTGCTCTGAAGTTGGGTTAGAGCAGTGGGCGGCAGGCTGTGCCGGCTGCGCTATGCCTGCCGCCCGTTTCGACTGCTAGGAGCTAGGTTTGCTCTTGTAGATGTCGTGGGTGTGTGTACGCACATCCCGTACCGCCTCCGACGGCTCCTGTCCCTGCTCGACGGCTTCCTCGGCGTGCATTACCTCGTCCATAACGGCCTCGGAGGCCTCCTCGCTGGTAGGCTGGACCGTGGTGGCGGGTGTGCTCGGCGTGCTGGGCGCGACCGACTTCATCGACTCGGCTGCAGTCTCGGACTCGGCGGCCTCGGTCATGCGCACGGCGTGGCCGCCAAACTGGTTGCGTAAGGCTGCGTTGACCTGGGCGGCGAACGACTCTGGCTGGCGCGAGGCGAAGCGGGCCATGAGCGACAGGGTGATCACCGGGGCCGGGGTTGACGTGGCGATGGCCTCGTAGACGGTCCAGCGTCCCTCACCCGAGTCCTCCACGTAACCGCGGATGTTCTCCAGGGCGTCGCCTTCCTGCTCGAAGGCGCGCTCGGCCAATTCGAGCAGCCACGAGCGCACGACGCTGCCGTTGTTCCACACGCGGCTCAGGCGCGACATGTCTACTTCGTAGTCGCTGTTCTTGATGATCTCGAAGCCCTCGCCGTAGGCCTGCATCATGCCGTACTCGATGCCGTTGTGCACCATCTTGGTGAAGTGGCCCGCGCCGTGCCCGCCGAACCAGTCGTAGCCGTCCTCGTTGGGCGCGAGGGTGGAGAAGATGGGGCGCAGGTGGTCGAACACCTCTCGCTCGCCCCCGATCATCATGCAGTAGCCGTTGTCCAGCCCCCAGATGCCGCCCGACGTGCCCACGTCAACGAAGTGGATCCCGAACTCGGACAGCATCCTTGCGCGGGCAATGGAGTCGCGGAAATTGGAGTTGCCGCCGTCGATGATGATGTCGCCCTCGTCCAGCAAGGGAATGAGCTTGCGTATCTGCTGGGTGGTGGGGTCGCCCGCGGGCACCATTACCCACACGACCTGGGGCTTGGCCTGCAGCTGCTCGGCAAGCTCTTCCACTGAGAAGGTGGCGATGGCCCCGTGCTCGGCAATCTCGCGTGTCTTGTCGGGCGAGCGGTTGTAGGCCACCACGCGGTGTCCTCCGCGCAGCAGTCGCTGCACCATGTTCGCTCCCATCCGTCCGAGTCCGATGAATCCTATCTCCATGCTCTTCTCCTTATCTTGAGTGCTATCCGCGCTTCCTATGGGAAATGAGTTATGCGAGTTTCCAGTCGTCCGAGGTCGTATTCAGTGCCGTCCTCTCCACGAATCACGAC
>DASTEB010000628.1:0-7827 GCA_035710025.1 Chloroflexia bacterium | reverse complement strand
CACTGCATCGCAGGCGTTTCCCGGCTGCGAATATTCCAGTGAGCGCTCACAGCCCGCCGTAGAGGTGGGCCCGGCCGATCTACCGCCACCATTTCTTCACGGGCCCATCTGCAACCGTGATCGGGCTGTGCGCGTCTCGGGACTGGAGCCGGGCGCATACGTAATGTTCATGTCGGGACCAAACGAACTTGCGTATGGCACTGCCTGGGACACCGTTTGCGACTTCCAGATGCCTGATCTGTTCGGGGTGGCTGCCCTCTCGGTGAAGCAAGGACATTGCTCTCCCGTGCAGTGGAGCCCAACGTCGAACGAAGTGAAAGTCGACGCGCAGCCGACGCTTGGCGACCTGTTCCTGAAGGTGATCGGACCTCTACGCGAGTGCGGGCGTCTGGTGCACGTTCGCGGGTGCGCACCGGGTATCACTGTGTACCTGATCTCAAAGAGCTGGGGTGGGCCCATTGGTTGGAGCTACGCAACAGACTTTGAAGTGGACATCGCAGTGCCGCCGCTGCAAACGGGCGACTTTGTCCGCGCGGCAGCTTCGCTTTGTGGATCACCCTACACTTCTCCGGAGGAAGAAGTAATTGCGCTATCCGGTCGCCTCACTCCCCCCACTGTCTCGGACCCTGTGGAGGATTGTGGCGGGGCAGTTCGCGTTCTGGACGTCGAGCCGGGTGCGCGCGTGGATGTCTACGTGAACGGCACCTTTGCGGGCAGCGCTCGCACGGCGCTCTCCGAGGCCAACGTGCCGGTGGTAAAGCCGCTCGCGGATGGCGACTCCATCTCTGCGCGGCAAAGCCTGTGCGGTCAGACAACGGACCTGGGCGAGAAGGTAACTTACCAAGAGGACCTGGACGTAGACTTCGTCCCGTTCTCGAGCGGGCACATCAGCGAGCGGGTTTGCCAGCTCACCGGCGAGCGCGATCCCGAGCCGGGCCATGCGCACCTGAATAACACGACGCAGTGGGGGGTGTTTGGCACCGATCTCGGGATCAACTTCCACCATGCGGGACGGCACTATATCTTCTTCGGCGACGAAGGCATCGATGTATCGCCTGACGAGTTGCGGGATGCCGACCCGGTGTTCTACACAACCGACCTTGCCGCCGAACCGAGCGGATTTCGCATGCAGCCGATCCTGCAGGCGGGCGCCAACAAGTTCCGGCGTCTCGCTGTCAACGGGTTTGCAGACCTCGGGAACTTCGAGGTTCCAACGGGCGGTTTCAGTTACAACAACAAGATATTCCTCTTCGTCGCTCTCAGGAATCCTGCACCGATGCAGCGGTCGTTTCTTGTAAGCGGAACCGACCCTCACAACCCCTTCGATTCGCTATTTCAGATCGACTCCGACCCTGTCGGGGGTACCGACGATCCGAATGCGACCAACCCCAATGCGTCCAAGTTCATCAACATCTCTCCCTGGGTGGTTCGAAACGCCAACTGGCCTGACCTCCCTGCGAACTCGGGCGATGGCCTGCTGCTCTATGGCAGCGGCTGGTACCGGCGCAGTGGCGTGTGCCTCGCATGGGCACCGCTCACGCCAGGCAGCGACCCGCCCCCTCCCGACGAGTGGCGCTTCTTCGACGCCGCAACCAGGAAGTGGAGCGACCCGGGTGATATAGGCTTCGCCGAACCCTTTGGTGGCCCCGATGCCCCTGCGCAAGTGGGCGAGTTCTCCGTATCGTGGGTGCCCGATCTTCACCGCTGGGTCATGCTGTCAGAGCAGGGCATCGTGCGCGGGCATGTGGCGAGGCGGCCCACCGGCCCGTGGTTTCGCCTGCCGCAGGAAGTATTCGAGGCCACAAGGGACGGGGCGCTTACCAAATACGTGCACGTGCCGGGGCAGGACAACCTTGCGGACCGCGCCGCGTTCGCCCACCAGCAGGGCGGCGCCTACGGCCCGTATCTGGTGTCCCGCTTCACCAGGTGGCACCCATGGACGAGGACGGCAACCCTGTACTACGTGATATCGACCCACGTTCCGTATCAGGTAATGCTCATGAAGGTTCGCCTGCGGTGCGGCTAGCGCAATATGACGCCACACGAAAGGCGAGCAATACACTGGAGCGGCTGCCTCCGACAGCCGTGACGGGCTCTGGGTTGGGCCCTTTCGGCAGCGGTGGGGGCTGGGCGCACGCTACAGGGTGCGGGCTCCGCTATGGGCGGGCCGCGCCGAGCCAACCGCGCCGAAACGATATCTCGCTCCTGTAGGTCTCTGGGTCACGAGGTGATAGGCAAGGGAACCTCCCTGCTGTCTCCTGGACAATAAATGAGAGCTAAGGAATGCGCTTTCCATACACCAAGTTGCCGTGGGCGAACCTGGTCTCCAACCAGGGATCTCCGTCTTATCCAGCGCATCGAAGCTTTCCAGCGTGCCAACGCAAACCGCGCCGCCTTGGAGGCGGTTAGCATCCTGTTTCGCGACATCAACCTCGATCTGCCCACCGAAGCAAAGCGCTGCATCCTGAAGACGCTAAACGTCAAAGTTCACGCCGCGGGGGACGGCACCGTCTACCTGCAGGGGTATCTTGATAACGAGATCATGCGGCTGGCCACGCGGTGCGTTGATGGTGCTCTTCATCTCGATGCTGATGGGGATGAGGCGGCGGCCGCATCAGCGCACTATTGGTTCAACCTGAGGGCCAGCCAGTACGCCGAGGCGCGTGGTATACTGGCGGAGTCACATCTTACGCCCGGGGGAGAGTATGGAGGAGAGAAAGAAAACGTCGATTGTCGCCCAGAGGCTGAAGGGCTTTCGCGACATAATGCCGCAGGCCATGTTCGTGCGGCGGCACGTCATGGACACCCTGCGCGGTATCTTCGAGCTGCACGGCTTCGCTCCCCTGGAGACCCCCTCGCTCGAGTACGCCTCCACCCTGGAAGGCAAGTACGGCGAGGAAGAGCGGCTCATCTATAAGTTCGAGGACAAGGGCAAGCGCATGGTCGGCCTGCGCTACGACCTCACCGTGCCGCTGGCCCGCGTGGTCGCCATGCACCTCAACGAGATACACCTTCCCTGGAAGCGTTACCAGATCAGCCCGGTGTGGCGCGGCGAGAACCCCCAGTTCGGTCGCTACCGCGAGTTCTACCAGTGCGACGTCGATATCGTGGGCTCAGCATCGCCCCTGGCCGACGCCGAGATCCTCGCCATCTACGGCGAGTCGATGCAAAAGCTCGGCTTCACAGGCTACCGCGTGATCGTGAACAACCGTAAGCTGATGGCCGGGTTGGCGCGCAGCGCGGGCGTAGCCCCCGAGCAGGCGGGCACTATCTACCGTGCCGTGGACAAGCTCGATAAGATCGGGCCGGAGGGCGTGCGCGAGGAGATGGTGCGTAACGGCCTGCCCGAAGACGTGGCCCGGCGCGCAATGGACCTGTTCGTCACGGGCGGCAAGGTGCGCTCGTTCGCGGACAATGCGGCCCTGCTCGGCGAGCTTGCAGGCCCTCTGAGCGGCGACCTCGAGGCTCTGCAGGGGTTGGAAGAGTTGCGGCGCATCTTCGAGGTGCTCCCCTCCATGGGCCTCGACCTCGACCGCTACCAGCTTGACATAACGCTCGCACGTGGGCTGGACTATTATACAGGCACCGTGTACGAGATACAGGTGGACGAGCCAAAGATCGGGTCGCTGGGCGGCGGCGGGCGCTACGACGAGCTGATGGCGCTCTTCTCGGGCCGCGACCTGCCCACCACCGGCGCGTCGTTCGGCCTGGAGCGCATCATCGACGTGATGTTCGATCTTCACATGGTCGAGATGCCCTCCACCCCCAGCCGCGTGCTCATCACCGTGTTCGACGCCGCGCCCGAAAGCACCGCCCACTCCATGAGCCTGGCGAGCGAGCTTCGCAAGGTCGGTATCGCTTGCGAAGTCTACCTCAACCCGGGCGACAGGCTGGGCAAGCAGTTCGGCTACGCCGACAAGCTCGGCATCCCCTACGCCGTGGTGCTCGGCCCCGACGAGATCGAGCAGGGCACCGTCACGGTGAAAGACCTGCGCGCCGCCGAGAACAACCAGCAGACTGTCGAGCGCGCCCGGCTGGCAGCCCTCTTGCGCCCTGAATAGGTCCACGGGCCGAGTACAACACTTCCTTGACGTGGTAAAATAGTTAGACAAAAATCTACGCCATATCAGAGGAAGGCAGGGGCGTGGGGAAACCCCCATGCCTCGGAAACAGCGTGAGGCAAGACAGAGCAGACGCGCGCCCGGGCGCGAGCAGCACGAACGGCCGCACAGAAGAAGAATTCGACCTGCAAGAGGCCGAGGCCGCCGCACAGGAAGTAGCCTCGGCCACCGACAACATCGCGGCGGGCGGTGCGGCCGTCGTGCCTGCCGCCCAGGCCGAGCAGGTTGCGCGCGGTGATGCGGTCGTGCCGGCGGACGCACACGAGCCCGACCTTACCCACCAGGAGCGGCGCGAGGTTGGCCGGAGCGTGTTCCGGCTGGCCTGGCCCGCCATCGCCGAGAACGCCCTGCAGACCCTGCTCGGCGTGGTGGATACCGCGGTCGTGGCCCGGCTCGGCACGGCGGCCCTCTCGGGCGTGGGCGCGGCCCACCAACTAGTCTGGGTGCTGACCACCGCGCTGATCGCCATCAGCATGGGCACGACAGTGCTCATCGCGCGCTTTGTCGGGGCGCGCGAGACCCACAACGCCAACTCGGTGCTGCGCCAGTCGCTCCTCATGTCGGTGGTGTTCAGCGCGCTGCTGGCCCCGGTTGCCCTGCTGTCCCACCCGATGATGACGGCGCTCGGCCTCACCCCCGCCGCCGCCGAGGAAGGCACTACCTACCTCAGCATAACCCTGGCGGCCGGGGTGTTCATCGTGGTCATGTTCGTGGCGAGCGCGGCCCTGCGCGGGGCAGGCGATACCCGCACCCCCATGATGGTCACCGGCTTCATCAACGTGATCAACGCGCTGCTCGCGGTCGAGCTGGTGTTCGGCGGGGCGCAGGCCAGCGCGGTACTGAGCGACTGGCTCGGCGTGCCGGTACCCGGCCTCGATTGGATACCGGCCATGGGAGTGGCGGGTTCGGCCTGGGCCACGGTGATCGCCCGCGCCATCGGCACGGTGATCCTGCTCGGCGTGTTCTTCATGCCCAACTCGGTGCTCAAGATCGCGAAGATAGGGATATCGTGGCGGCCCGACTTCGGCATGATTCGGCGAATGCTCAAGATCGGCATCCCCTCGGCATTCGAGCAGATGTTCATGTCGCTCGGCATCCTGGTGTACAGCTTCCTCGTGATCGGCATGGGCGAGATTGTGTTTGCCACGTCGCGGCTCGCGCTCAACGCCGTGTTCCTGTCGCAGATGCCGGGCTTCGGATTCGCCATGGCCGCGACCACCCTCGTGGGCCAGAGCCTGGGGGCGCGCAGTCCCAAGCGCGCTCTGCTGGGTGCTCAGTTAGCTACGCGGTCGGCCGTAGTCTGGATGGGCATCATGGGCGTGGTGTTCTTCTTCTTCGGCGAGCCGCTCATGCGCGTGTTCACCGACGACCGCCGCCTGATAGACCTGGGCGTGGAGGCGCTGAAGGTGATCGCCTTCAACCAGCCCTTCCTCGCGCTGGCCTTCGTGCTGGCGGGCGCTCTGCGCGGCGCGGGCGACGTGCGCTTCCCCATGTGGGTCACGACCGTCGCGGTGTGGGCGGTGCGTCTGCCCACCGGCGCGTTCATGGGCCTCGACGTGCTGTGCATCCCCGGCACGTCCATGTGCATCCCCGGCCTCGGGTGGGGCCTGCCGGGCATCTACGGCGCGCTGATCGTCGAGTCGCTTCTCCGGGCCGGGCTGCTGTACAAGCGCTTCCGCGAGGGCAAATGGCAGAGCATGAAGGTGTAGCGGCGCCGCGCGCCGAAAGACCATTGCATTGAGCACCGACACTCAGACCCAACCCGCCGCAGCCGCACAGTCGCAGGCCGGGTCCGCTTCTGCGGCTCAGCAGGGTTTCACCATCTATGACGTGGCTCTGCTCGGCATGGTAATTACCTGGGCGGCCAACCCCGCCGCGCTCAAGTGGGCGCTGCAGTACATGGACCCGCTGGCCTTCAACGCACTGCGCTTCGTGCTCGCGACGCTGCTGCCGGTGGGCCTGGTGCTGTTCGGGCGCGAGCGGTTCGGCTGGCACCGGGGCGACGGTTGGAAGATACTCCTGCTGGGCGTGTTCGGGCACGGTGTGTACCAGGCGGTGTTCATCGTGGGGCTGTCGCAGACGCTGGCGGGCAACGTGGCCCTAATCCTGTCGGTCAACCCGGCCTTCGTGGCGGTGTTCAGCGCGCTGTTCGGCTTCGAGCGCATCAGGCCCTACCAGTGGGTTGGTATCGCTATGACCCTGGCCGGCGTGGGGCTGGTGGTGCTCGGCACGGGCAACCCGCTCGAGTTCGGCTCGCGGCTCCTCGGCGACGTCTTGATCGTGGGCATCACGATGATGTGGGCGCTGTACACGGTGGTGTCAGGCCCGCTGCTCAAGCGCTACTCGGCGGTCAAGCTGAACGCGCTCACGATGCCGGTCGGGGCGGTCGTGCTGCTGTTGGTTGCCGGGCCTTCGCTGGCTGCCGCCGCGCCTACTTTCCCCGAGGTGCCCGCGCCGGCGTGGCTGGTGCTGGCGCTGTCGGGGATACTCGCGGTGTCGCTGTCCTACATCATCTGGTACAGGGGCCTGCAGGTGCTCGGCGCCACGCGCACGGCCGTGTACGCCAACCTGGTGCCGGTGCTGGCCGCGCTCATATCGTTCTTCATAGCGCAGGAGCCGCTTGGCTGGACCTTCTGGACCGGCATGGCCATCGTGCTTGCGGGCGTGTCGCTCACCCGCTTCGGCGGCCGGCTGGTGCGGGGGTGAGCGGGCACAACGCTAACATGACGCATGACTGCCTTCTGCCTACTCACGCATCACGCATCACGCTCCCTCATTCCGCCAGATCAACTGCCCCTCGTCGTGCGACGGGGCGGGGAACGTCACGACGGCGATGCGCCAGGGCGTAAGCTTTAGCAGGCCGGTCGTGTCGAGGTCGGGGCTGCCGAACGTGCTCGTGGGGTCGTAGCCGAGGGGAGGCGGTGCGGACGTGAACATGTCCCAGATGCGGCGCTTCTGCGCCGGGTCGTCCACCCACTCGGCCATGCAATCGGCGTAAACCGGGCGCATGATGTCGTTGATGTCGAGGTAGGTGAGCGACACGTAGGGGTTGCGCTCGATGTGGCGGCTCTTGTACGAGTCGCGGTGGGTGAGTATCCACCCGGTCGAGCCTTCCCAGATGGGGTGCAGCACGCGCGATCGCGGGCGGCCTCGCCCGTCCACCGTGGCCACGCTGCACCACACGATGCTGTGCACGCGCCGGATGAACTCGCCCTCGATCTCGGAGAAGTCGCGGACTTCCAACCCTGCCCTCCTCTACCTGTCGCCGATCACGTATGACGGCGGGGTGTACCATACCCGCTCGGCGTATTCGAAACCGGGCGCGCCGCCTGCCGCCCAACGCGAGTACTCGCGCAGGGCTTTCGGCATTTCCTCGGGACTGCCGAACAGCACGCCAAGTTGCGACTTGTACCGGCTGATGGCCGCGATCTTCACGCCCATGAGGTCGTCCACCGGCGTGATGCGCGGCTGCAGCGGCAGGTTCAGCATGCGCAGGCGGGCCTCGAGCGCGCCCGGTTTGCCGGCGTAGGGGTAATCCTCGTAGAACAGCATACCGAAGCGCGGTCCGAGCCGGCGCGCCGCCGCGAAGGTAAGCTGGTGGTCGACGTGCATTCCCACGCCGAGCGGGGCGTACACGCGCACCCTGCCCATCGCGCCGCCCGCTTCGGCCGCCACGCGGCGTATCTCGTCCGCGATGCGGGGCACG
>DASTEB010000627.1:0-11884 GCA_035710025.1 Chloroflexia bacterium | reverse complement strand
TCACCTTCTTCAGCAGGTCGAGAACCTCGCGCCCGTGGCCGCAGCACGCTGCTATTACGAGTGCGGCTACAGCCGGGGCGAACACCCCGAGCACCATCGCTGTTGACAGCACGGGCGACTCGGACGGCGCAAGGCCGAGCTTCTGGACGGCGAGCGCGCCGAGCAGGGCAAGCCAGGTGATGGCGTACGCATGGATGAAGTAGTCGGCCAGCCGGTTCCTCTTCGGCCGCGCCACCGGGCCGAACGAGCCTGCGGGCGAATCCGATCTGTTTGTGGTGTCTATGTGGGACATTCTGTTTACCTCCTTTCTATCGAGTCTGGATATGGCCTGGCTGCCTGCCCATACCTTAGGCGACGACAGGGTGAGATGAGATCACCCCGCGGGGTGAGATTGGAGGGTGAATTAGTTGGCCGGGGCCCGGGCACACGACCAAAAGCCCGGACAGGAGCGCCGGGCGGGTTACGGCTTATAGCGCTTGTGAGGAGGCTAGAGGAGGTCCAGCTCGCGGGCGCGCTTGAGGGCTTCGTCGCGGCCGTGGGCGCCCAGCTTGCCGTAGAGGTTCTTGAGGTGGGTCTTGACGGTGTTCTGCGTCATAATGAGCGCGTTCGCGATCTCGGGGCCGGACAGGCCCGAGGCGAGCAGCCGCAGCACGTCGCGCTCGCGGGTGGTGAGAGGCTCCGCGAGGGGGTGGACGGGCCGAGGGAGCGCGGCCGGGGCGGCGTGGGGCACGCCATCACCGAGTGGGAAGTGCGCGAGCAGCGTGCGGGCGTAGCGCCCGGCCGCGCCGTGCTTCTGCGCCTCGGCCAGCAGCGGCCTGAGCGGCTCGCCGCCGTCGAGGAAGACGCGCACGTAGCCCTCAGGCTCGGCCGGGCCGAGGGCCTCGAGCAAGGCCTGCACGGCCCGTGTGCCGTCGCCTTTCTGCTGGAGCGCGAGAGCCTGGAGCACGTTGACCTCGATCAGGATGCCCTTGCGCTCCGCCCGCTCGGCTCGCTCGCGCAGCGCCTCGAGCATGGCGAGCGCTTCGTCCGTACGGCCCTGCGCCAGCCGGACGCGGACGATGGTGAGCAGGCCCGGCTCCCGGCGGTGCGGCGACATTTTCTCGAGGTTGGCATACGCCTGATCGACCAGGAGGCCCGCGCTCTCGACGTCGCCCACGGCCAGACAGTGGCGTAGCCGCGCCCACTCGGCGGGCAGGCTGACACTCGGGCGCTGCGTGGAGGCTGCGATTTCCTCGGCCTGCCGAAGCGCCGTGAGGGCGGCGTCCATGTCGCCCTGCGCCCGCCGGACGCGTGCCAGCTCGGCGTAACCCGTCACGATGTTTGTATTCAGCCCGCTCATTGGCGCCAACGCGGTCACTCCGCGCACAAGGGTGTCCGCCGCCCGATCGAGTTCGTTTCGCTCGGTGAGCACCTGGCCGAGGCCAACGTAGACCAACCCCAGGTGAGGCAGCGCGTGCACTTTGGGCAACTGCAACGCCTGTTCATAGCCGGCGACGGCCATGCTGAGTTGGCCCTGCGCTATGTGGATGGTCGCCAGACTGTTGAGCGCCAGCATGGTGTAAAGCTCATCGCCCGACTCGCGGCACATCTTCTCGGCCTCGACCAGAGCCTCGCGGGCAGCCTCGGTAGCCCCTGCAGACAGGTACGCATCGGCCAGATATGTGAGGGTAGCGGCGCGCCAGCTGGTATCGTCCGCGGACAGGTGCGCGAGCGCGCGCTGCGACGCCGCAACCGCCCGCGCCGCGTCGCCCCGCCGCGAGGCCAGCAGGGTGGCGCCCGCGGCCGCTATACCCACGAGCGTCCGGTGCTCGGCCCGTGAGCGCTCGTCGTCCGGGTTGGCAGGCCCGGCTTCGAGGGCCTGCTCGGCCACCCGCAAGAGTTGCTCGCCTTCGTCCAACCGCCCGGCGGCGATGAAGGCGCCCGCGTTGTCCACGGCGAGGTCCGGCCGGGCGCGAATCATATCCGTTGGCAGCTGTTCAAACCAACGCAGGACGGTGCGCAGCTCGCGGGGCACAGCAGCCATCTGCCCGAAGGTCCAGGCTACCAGGCGGGCGGCGCGCTCGAAGTCGCGTCCGGCGAGGGCGTGCTCTATTGCTTCCATGACCATACTGTTGGCCTCGAGCCAGGCAGCGGCTCCGCTGTGCAGCATGCGAAGGCGCTCGGGGTCTTCAGCGGTCAGGTGGGCGCGCAGCAGGTCGGCGAAAAGCTGGTGGTAGCGGTACCAGCGGCGCTCGGCGTCCAGCGGGGTGAGGAAGAGGTTGGCGCGCTCCAGGTAGTCGAGCATGGCCTGGGCGCGCTGGACAGCCTGTGTAGGGTCGCCGCCCGGCTCCCCGGCCAGGACAGCGCAGAGCGGGGCGCTGAGGCGGTCGAGTACCGAGGTATCGAGGAGGAAGCGCCGGGTGTCCGGAGGCAGGCGGTCGAGCACTTCCTGGAGCAGGTAATCGAGTATGTAGCGGTTGCGGCCGGTGAACGCCGCGATGAAGCCTTCGATATCGGCCTCGTCTCGCATGGAGAGCGCGGCAAGCTGCAGGCCCGCTATCCACCCTTCGGTGCGCGACTCGAGCGCGGCCAATTGCTCGGGCGACAGGTCGATGCCCATGCCGTCGAGCAGGAAGGCGGCCGCTTCTTCGTGCGTGAAGCGCAGGTCGGCCACGCGCAGCTCGCAAAGCTGACCGCGGGCGCGCAGGCGGGCCAGCGGGAGCGGGGGGTCCTCGCGGCTGGTGATGGCGAGGTGCAATTGGGGAGGCAGGTGGTCTACCAGGAAGATGAGGGCTTCGTGTACTGCCGGATTTTCGATCACGTGGTAGTCATCCAGCACCAGGATGCAGTTGCCCGGCTGGGCCAGCAGTTCGTTCACCAGGCCGGGGAGCAGGACGGTGGGCGGCGGAGGCTGGGGAGAGTCGAGCAGCGGGAGTATGCCGGCGCCGAGGTCAGGTGCCCAGGTGCGCAGCGCGGCCACCAGATAGCGCAGGAAGCGGGCAGGGTCCGAGTCGCCCTGTTCGAGCGACAGCCAGGCGACTGCGTAGCCGCCGCTCTGCCGCGCGCGCAGCCAGCCCGCGAGCAGCGTGGTCTTGCCAAAGCCCGCCGGGGCGGATACCAGCGTTACCGAGCCGACCAGGCTCGCGTCGAGACGGCGGGTGAGGCGGTCGCGCGAAACGAGACCCGGCCGGGCGCGGGGGATGAACAGCTTGGTTCCGACTATATCGGGTAGCATTGCGCTGGACATTTGGGGGTAAGTATACCCCACAATGCCATACTGCATATAGTAGTCGCCGGGTGTGCTTCGCGGCCGGGACTGTCGAAGTGTGAGAGTCCTATCCCCGCAGGCTCTCGGCGCCCTCGGCAGTCAGGGATCTCGCTTCGTCTATTCGAGCGCGGCACGTCGCCGCCCAGGCAAGGTGCTGTTGCAGCGTATGCCGGCGGGCGACCAACATACGAGCCATCTCCTCGCTCGAAGCTCCGCCAACGTGTTTGCGTGCGGCGACCGCGAGCGCCGGGTCGAGCGCCTCGCGCACCTGCACGCCGGTCATTTCGACTGCCAGCCCGGCGTCGGCGGCGGCCCGGTTGATATCGGTGGCCGTGAGGGCGGTCAGCGGGTGGCCCTGTTCGATCAGCGCGTCAACCAGCCTGCCGATCACGGCGTAGACCTGCCGGTAGCCCACGCCGCTGCGCCGGGCGACCATGTCGGCCAGGTCGGTGGTGCTGGAATAGTTGGCCTTTACAGCTTCAAGCATCCGCTCGCGGTTGACGGTCAGGGTGGAAAGGGTGGTGCGCAGGGTGCTCAGCGCGGCGTGGGTCTTATCGAAGCCGAGCGCGCTCCACTCCTTGATCTCGCGGGTGTCGCGGTTGTAGCCCATCGGCAGCCCTGCCAGCAGGTGCGCCGCCGTGCTCGCCAGACCGATCACTTCCTGCCCCGTGGCCCTGAGCAATTCGAGGGCGTCGGGGTTGCGCTTCTGAGCCATGACCGAGCTTCCCGTGATAGGGTGGAGCCGCTGGGCCACGGCCTCACCCAGGTTGACGTAGCCGTACTCCCACGTGGTGAAGAGGAGGAGGTCGGCGGCGATCTTGCTCGTTGAAAGGGCCAGCCGCTTGCACACGTCGAGGTAGGCCAACTGGGGAAGCCCGCGCGAGCCGATGGCGTCCTGCGGCACCTCCCACACGCGCGAGAACCCGAGCAGCCGGGCCACCAGTTGGCGGTCGATGGGCCACGAGGTGCCGTAGCTCTCGACCGCGCCGAGCGGGCAGGCGTCGTACTGCTCCCAGGTGTAGCGCAGGTCGTCAAGTGCGCGGAGCACCGCGTCGGAGTGGGCCAGCGCCCACTGCCCGAAGGTTGTGGGCTTGGCGGGCTGCATGTGCGTGTAGCCCGGCATGACTGTACCCACGTGCTCGGCCGCCAGCGACAGCAGCGCCTCGACCACCTCGCACGCATCGTCGGCCAGCGCAAGGGCGCGCTCGCGCAGGTAGAGCATCTCGGTGACCATCACCTGGTCGTTGCGGCTGCGGGCAGTGTGCATGCGGCTGCCCGCCTCCTGCCCCGCCGCCTCGATCACCGCGCGCTCAAGGCTCAGTTGCGCGCCGCGGCCGGGGTCTATCCGGAATGCGCCCTCGCGCACCGACTCCTCCACGCCATCGAGCGCGGCGATGATGGCCGCGGCCGCATCTGGCGGCACGATGCCTGTCGAGTGGAGCATGAGCACGTGCGCCCGCGTGCCCCAGATGTCGTATTCCAGCATCACCGCGTCGAGCGCGACCTGCGTCGGGCTGACGATGAACGCTGCCGATTCGAGTGTCCCCTTATCCATCTATCTCAATCCCTGTCTTTGTTGTTGAAACGCAAAGGCGCAAAGACGCAAAGGTTTTTATGTTTGAAACGCAGAGACACAGAGGTCACAGAGTAGACGCAGAGAATTATGGGGTTTGCGTGGGTGCCTGCCTGGCATCAGCGCAGCCCTCGAAAACCTTTGCGTCTTTGCGCCTTTGCGTTTCACGTGCTAAACGCCGTTCGCGGGCCAGCGGCCGAGGAGGCTGGCGATGAGGGCGTTCTGGGCGTACATGCGGTTGCCTGCCTGCTGCACTACGATGCTGTTCGGGCTGTCGAGCACGGCGTCCGACACGACCACGTTGCGCCGCACGGGGAGGCAGTGCATGAAGCGGGCGTCGTTGGTGCGCGCCATGATGTCCTCGTTCACTATCCAGTGCCGCAGGCCTTCCCGGATTGCCTTCTCGGCGTCCCAGTCGCCGTAGTGGCTGATCGCGCCCCAGCTCTTGGCGCAGATCACCTCGGCGCCCTCGGCGGCTTCGGCCATGTCGTGGCTCACCGTGAGCGAGCCGCCCGCCTGGGCTGAGCGCTCGCGGGCGGTCTGCATCACCTCGTCGTCAAGGTCCCACCCTTCGGGGAAGGCGAGCGTCACGTCGCAGCCCATGTCGCACGCGGCGAGCAGTTGCGAGTGGGGCGTTGCTGTGGGCAGGGGCTTGGGGTGGTAGGCCCAGGTGAGCACGTACTTCTTGCCCTGGGTCACGCCGAAGTGCTCGCGCAGGGTGAGGGCGTCGCCCAGGCCCTGGCACGGGTGGAACGTGTTCGACTCGAGGTTGATTACCGGCACACCCGCGTACTTCGCGAAGCTGCGCACGACAGTGTCCTGCTTCGCCTGCGCCCACGTGCCCGACGAGTCGCCCACGGCGCTCCCGCGCGTGATCAGCTCGGACGAGCGCACGCCGAGCACCTCGCAGTACTGCGCGAGCACCGGAGCAGCCTCCTTGATGTGCTCCTGGGTGGCCCCGTCCATGACCACGCCCTCCTCGAACTCGAAGGCGTAAGCGCTCTGGCCCACCGTGAGGTCGATGGCCGTGCCGCCGAGCCGGGCCACACCCGAGGCGAGGGACATCTTGGTGCGCAGTGACGGATTGAAGAAGATCATCCCGAGCACGGTGCCCTTCAGCAGTTGGCTGTCGTACCCCGCCTTCTTCAGCGCCAACGCACGCTCCACTAGCTCGAGAAACGCCTCCTGCGGCAGGTCTGCCGTGTTGAGGAAGTGCTGCCCCGTGAAGTCGTAGGGCGCGGTGCCGTTTGTATGCTGTCCGCCCGCGGGCGTGATATCTAATGTCGCCTTGTCCATGGTGTACTCCTGTGTTCCCTGTGAGTCGCTACTGTTCGCTCTTGCTGTTGGTGACGATGGTGCCCGCGCCGCCTCCCGTCAGGCTCTCGATGAGCGGCGGGTAGTCGAGCGTGCCGTCGAGGATCTGCACGGCGGGCACGCCTTGCTCGAGCGCGGCGAGGCAGTTCTGCGCCTTGGGCAGCATGCCGCCGCCGATTACGCCCCGTGCGACCAGCGAGGCAAGCTCCGCCCCGTCGAGGGAGGCCACCGGCGAGCCGGGGTCGGCAACGTCGAGCAGGATGCCGGGCACGTTGGTCAACAGCACGAGCCTCGCGGCCCCTACCGCCACGGCAAGCACCTGCGCTATCGTGTCGGCGTTGACGTTGTACAGGTTGCCCTCTCGGTCGGCGGCGATGCAGGCCACCACAGGCACGCAGCCCGCGGCCCACAGCACGTCGAGCAACTTCGGGTCTACTCGGGATATGTCGCCGACGTGGCCGAAGTCTACCCACTCCTCAGCGCCCGTCTTCGGGTCGCGCACGCTCACGGGCGGGCGGCGGGTGACGGTCACGAGGTCGGCGTCCGCGCCTGATAGGCCCACGCCGCGCGCCCCGTGCCGCTTCAGCGCGGCCACCAATTCGAGATTGATGCTGCCGCCGTACACCATCTTGGCGACCGAGAGCGCGTCGTCGTCGGTCACGCGCCGCCCGGCTACCTTACGCACGCTGTGGCCCAGCCGCCCGGCCAGCGCATCGGCCTGCGGGCCGCCGCCGTGTACCAGCACTACCCTGACGCCGTTCTCCGAGACAGTAGCCACCTGCGCGGCGATGGCGTCAAGCCCGCGCGCGTTCAGCATGATCTCGCCGCCGAGTTTGACCACGATGCGCACGCCCGCGAGCGCCGCGAGGTCGCCGGTGCGAGCCTGTTGCGCTGCCCGCACCGCTACATCGCCTCCAGCACGCCGGACAGCACGCCCGCGAGGTGATCGACGTCTGCCTCGGTGACGCACATCGGCGGCATGACGCGCAGCACGTTAGGATCGCCCGACGTGCCGAGGATGATGCCGTGTTCCAGCGCGGCGGTCTGCACGAGTTTGGCGGGCACGTCGAGCACCAGGCCTAGCAGCAGGCCCATGCCGCGCACGCCCTTGACGTGGGGCAGCCAGCCCAACTTCTCCTTGAGGAGGTTGCCCATCGTGGCGGCGTGCTCGGTCAGGTTGTCGTCCAGGATGGTACTGAGAGTGGCGGCAGCGGCGGCGCAGGCCATCGGCCCGCCGCCGAAGGTCGAGCCGTGCTCGTCGATGTGCACCGTCTCGGCGATGCGGCTCGATACGAGGGTAGCGCCCATGGGCACGCCGCTCGCGATGCCCTTGGCGAGCGTGATAATGTCGGGCACCACGTCCCAGTGCTCCCCGGCCCACAGCTTGCCCGTGCGGCCCAGCCCGGTCTGTATCTCGTCGAACACGAGGAGCGAGCCCCACTTGTCGCACATCTCGCGCAGCCCGCGGTAGTAGGCCGCGCCCGCCATGCGCACGCCCGCGATGCTCTGCACCGGCTCAAGGATGACCGCCGCGACGCTGTCATCCATCGCGTTGGACAGCGCTTCGAGGTCGCCGAAGGGCACGAACTCGACGCCCGGCAGCAGCGGCTCGAAGCCCGCCTTGTACTTCGGGTTGGCGGTCATGGCAAGCGCGCCCATGGTGCGCCCGTGGAACGCGCCTTCCATGGCGATGATGGTCGGGCGGCCGGTGAACTTGCGCGCAAGCTTGAGCGCGGTCTCGTTGGCCTCGGCGCCCGAGTTGCAGAAGAACACCTGCCCGTAGCCTTCGGGCGCGGCGCCTACCAATCGCTCGGCGTACGCGGCGCGCACGTCGTTGTACACGATATTGGAGTAGAAGATGAGTCGCGAGGCCTGCTCCTGTATGGCGGCCACCACGCGCGGCGGGCAGTGCCCGAGCAGCGTCACGGCGTGCCCGCAGTAGAAGTCATGGTACGCACGGCCCTCGGCGTCGTACAGCATGATGCCCTCGCCGCGCACCGCCACGATAGGCAGCTTCGCGTACGTATTCAACTGCGCGGCGCTCTCCTGCTCGATCACCACCTGCCCCTCAAGCTGCATATAAGCGTGTACTATCATCGTTTCTCCCTTTCTTTCCTGAAACGCAAAGGCGCAAAGACGCAAAGTCAATTTGAGGTTCGCGCAATTGCTACATGAGCACCGATGCCGACTCCAAATAATCTTCGTGAACTTCGTGCTCCTTCGCGTTCTTCGTGGCTAATACCCTATAAACCTTTGCGACCTTTGCGCCTTTGTGTTCAATCAATATCACGGCATGGTGCCGGGGAAGTTGAGGCCGGTGTGCTCGGGCCAGCCGAATGCTACGTTGAGGTTCTGCACGGCCTGGCCCGCGCCGCCTTTGATCAGGTTGTCTATCGCGCCGGTGACGATTACTGTGCCCTGGCCGTCGGTGGTGGCGTTGAGGTCGCAGAAGTTGGTGTGCTGCACCACGACGACGCGCGGCGTGTCCACCAGCCTGACGAAGTGCGCGTCCGCGTACGCTTCCTCGTAGATGGCCTTTAATTCGCCCGCGCTCACTTGCTTCGAGGGGAAAGCGTAGGCGGTGGTGAAGATGCCGCGCACCATCGGGGCGGAGTGGGGTGTGAATACAACGTTTGGCTGCTGCCCGCTGCCGCCTGTCCATTTGCCCAGTTCCTGAGCGATCTCGGGGAGGTGGCGGTGCTTGAACAGGCCGTAGGCGCGGAAGTCATTGGCGCGTGTGGGGTGGTGGGTGCCCTCGCCCGGCTCCTTACCCGAACCGGAAGAGCCCGTCTTCGAGTCGACCACTACCGGCCTATCGAGCAGCCCGGCCTTCGCCAGCGGCGTGAGAGCGAGCAGCGCGCCAGTGGGGAAGCAGCCCGGGCAGGCTATAAGGCGCGCCTCGCGGATGGCCTCGCGATTCCACTCGGTCAGCCCGTAGGCCGCGCGGAGCGCGTGCTCGGGCGCGGAGTGGTCGAGGCGGTAGTACTCGGCGAAGACCGCCGCGTCCTTGATGCGGAAGTCGCCGCTCATGTCGAGCAGCACGGGACCGTCGCCCCGCGGGCCTCCCTTACCCCCGGCCTCCAGCATCTTGGGCACGCGCCCGATGGCCTGGCCGTGCGGCAGCGCCATGAAGATGGCATCGTAATCACCGGCTTCCTCGGGCGGGAAGTCAGCGCGGAAGGTCAGGTCGGTAAGCTTCGTCAGGTGCGGGTGGACCGAAGTGACAGGCTTGCCCGCGTTGCTCGCCGAGGTAACGGCGGCAACCTCCACATTCGGGTGGCCGAGCAGCAGGCGCAGCGCTTCGCCGCCGATGTAACCCGACGCGCCGAGGACAGCGACCCTTACGAACGTGCGCGTCATGCCACTTCCTCGCGCTCTGCGGATATGTCGCCGGCGTCCGACAACCTTGCCTCAACCATATCGGCCAACTGCTCGGGCGCGACCCGGCCGTTGGTGGCGGGCTTGCCGAAGCGGCCCTCGATGTAGCTCACGCCCGCGCTGTTGTCGGTTGCTGGGCCGGACACGCAGTCGACGTGCACGCCAAGCTGCCCGAGGTATTGCAGCCCGCCCCACGCGGCGACGAGGTCGTTGGCGCACAGGATGTGGGCCTTGACGTGGCTCATCAGCTCGGCGTCTTTCAGCAGCAGGTCGACGCCGTAGTGCCCCATGATGCCGTCGCCAAGCTCGACCACTATGGCGTCGGGGTTGGAGCGGTTAAGCTCGGCCAGGATGCCCTTGGCGGCGGGCACGATGCAGGTGTCCGTGTGGGTGGTGGAGGGTAGGCCAGCATCGCTGAACGATAGGGCATGTACGGCCCCGTGGTCCTGCATGTTCAGCAGATCGCGCTGGGTGGCGACGCCCGCGATCTTGGCCGCTGCCAGCCTGTAGCCCCTGCTCTTCAGCACGCGGATGACTTCGCACGCGACGGTGGTCTTGCCCGAGTTCATGCACGTGCCCGACAGCAGCACGATGGGCGCGGAGCGCGGCAGGTGATCCTGCCACTCCACAGCGTTACCGGCTATGTTGGCAGGCTCGCCGTCGACCAGCACCGCGCCGAGCACTCGCACGCGCAGCGGCTGGCCGTACTCGGCGTTGGCCGAGCTGCACGTGCCGATCACCCCGCCCATGTTGAGGATGTGCAGCACATCGCCCGGCGCGATGCGCTGGGGGATGTGGCCCACGAAGCCCTTGAGCGCCTGCCGCTCGCCGAGCGCGCCGACGATCACGTCGCCCTTGATGATGCGGGCCATACGCCCGCCCACAAGCTCAAGCTCGCCGTAGACCGACTTCTCCTCGAGCGCCTGCACGGCGACCACCGCGCCCCGCGAGGCGTCCACGTAGTTGGCTATCTCGACGTGCCGCCCCAGCCCCACCCGGCTCGTCACCGACGCTATCTTGTCCAGCGTAATTTGCATCGTTTTGTCCCTCCTCAGGTGACTGTGCCAACCACTACGCCGGGGTTGTGGTCTCGACTTGCCGTGTTACATGGGCCAGCACGCTTTGCAGGCCGTAGAGCTTGCAGAACGCGGCGGCTTCCTCGCCTGTCCACGCCTTGTTGGCCTCGCCGTAGGTGCCTACCTTGCGGTCGAGCAGCGAGTAGAGGCTGCGGCAGCCCTCGACGTGGATGTGCCCCTTGAACAGCCGGACGCGTACGTCGCCGGTGACGGTCTGCTGGCTGCTGTCTATCATCGCTTCGATATCGCGCATGACCGGGTCGAAGTACAGCCCCTCGTGGAGCATGTTGCCGTACACGTCGGCCAGGTGGTCTTTCCAGAACTGCTGCTGTTTGGTGAGCACCAGCTTCTCAAGCTCCTTGTGCGCGGTGATGGCAATCAGCGCGGCGGGCGCCTCGAACGCCACCCGCCCCTTCAGGCCCAGGATGGTATTGCCCAGGTGGATGCCCCGGCCAACGCCGTGCGCGCCGCCTATCTCCGCGAGTTGCGCCATTATGTCAAGCCCCGGCATCGGCGTGCCGTCGAGCGCCACGGGCAGTCCGTTGTCGAACGAGAGAATCAACGTTGTGGGCGTGTCGGGAGCGTCGAGCGTGGAGGTCGTGTCGGTGAAGGCGCTGTCGGGCGGGTGCTCCCACGAGTCGAGCGTTTCGCCGCCGCCGGTGGTGGTGCCGAGCAGCCCCTTGTTCACCGAGTAGCGCCCCACCTTCTCCGGCACCGAGAACCCGCGGGCCTGGAGGAACTCAACTTCCATGGCGCGCTGCGCGCCCAGGTCTCGGATCGGCGTGACGATCGTCGCCTCGGGCATGAGCACCCTCACGGCGAGGTCGAAGCGCACCTGGTCGTTGCCAGCGCCTGTCGAGCCGTGGGCAACGGCGTCCGCGCCGTACAGCCGGGCGATCTTCACGACCTCCATGGCCTGCACTACTCGCTCAGGCCCCGCGCACAGCGGGTAGACGCCGCCGCGCAGCACGTTGCCCTTGATGACATAGGTCACGACGAGGTCCCACAGCATCTGCGAGCCGTCGATGCTGTGGTGGGCCGCCGCGCCAAGTTCGGCCGAACGCGCGGCGATCTGCTCGAGGTCGTCGGGGCTGAAGCCGCCGGTATTCACCGTGGCGGTGACCACGTCGTAGCCCTGCTCTCGGAGCCACGGCACGCAAAACGAGGTATCAAGCCCTCCCGAGAAAGCCAGCACAGCCAGTGGTCTCTTCATCTCACATCCTCCCGATTCTGTTGAAACGCAAAGGCGCAAAGACGCAAAGATTTTTCGGGGTTGCGCCGATGCCGACCGGGCAC
>DASTEB010000626.1:0-2673 GCA_035710025.1 Chloroflexia bacterium | reverse complement strand
CTTACAGAAGACCGCGCCCTCATGACGCGGTTCATCCCGAAGTGCTATAGTGGAGTGCCGCTCTAATGCCTGCGGCATAGACGTATGACCTCAACCATCGCTGCGCAATATAGAGGCTGCCTGTTGGGCCTGGCCGTGGGGGATGCCCTTGGCGCTCCCATCGAGTTCATGTCGATTGAGCAGATCAAGTCAACCTACGGCCCCGATGGGCTTACCGGCCCTGCGGGCAAGCTGGAATACACCGACGACACGCAGATGTCGCTGGCGACGGCGGTCGGCTGCCTGCAGGCCTACGCCCAGCAACTCGAGCAAGGGTTCGCCGACCCCGTGGCCGTGGTGTACGACCGGTATCTCGACTGGCTGAAAAGCCAGGACCACCCAGCGCAGCGGCGCGCCCCGGGCAACACGTGCCTGTCAGCACTCGCCTCGGGCAAGCAGGGGCGCATCGCCGGCCCCATCAACAACAGCAAGGGTTGCGGCGGGGTCATGCGGACGGCGCCGGTGGGCATGGCGTTCGAGCCCGGGCCTCGCGGCGAGGCATTCAGGCGCGGGGCCGAGTTCGCCGCCATCACCCACGGCCACCCCTCGGGATACCTCACGGCGGGCTTCCTCGCCGAGATGATCGCGCACGTCGTCCGCGGCCGCGATCTCCGGCAAGCAATCGACCTGAGCACCCGGGTGCTTATCGGCTACGACGGCCACGAGGAGACGCTGGGCAAGATCGTGCAGGCGCGCGAGCTTGCGGCGGGCAGCACCGGCGTTGAGCAGGCCATCGCCGAACTGGGCGGCGGCTGGGTGGGCGAGGAAGCGCTTGCCATCGGCCTGTATTGCGCGCTCAAGTACCCCGGCGACTGGCGAAAAGCCGTGCTCGCGGCGGTCAATCACTCGGGCGACAGCGACTCGACCGGCTGCATCTGCGGCGCAATCCTCGGCGCATCGCTCGGCCTGAATGCCATCCCGGGCGAGTGGGTGCGCGGCATCGAGAACGGCGCGGGCATCATGCGGATCGCCGACGATATGTACCGCGCCTTCCAGAAGCACGAGCCGCCGCTACGGGACGACTACCCCGGCAACTGATGCTCGTAGGGCCGCACGCTGCCCTGACCTAAGCGCCTGACCCCTGACTCGCCAGCGCGATGAACCGCGCCTTGCTGCCCGGAATACGGGGGCCTTCCGGCGAGAAGTCACCGCTGCCCACCAGCCAGAATAGCATGTCCACCGCATACGGAGTGACGCCTACGTGCTCCGCGATGCGGCTGATCGCCCGGAACAGGTCGCGGTCCCTGGTTGACGCGCTCAGGCCAACGGCCGGGAAGATGTCTTTCAGGTGGACGTCGGGCTTGCTGAAGTTGTGGAAGCCCAGCCCCTTCAGGAAGTCGCAGGCCAGCGCGAAGCCCATCCCGTAGACCTGCTTCTCGATCTCACCCGCAGCCGCGATCCTCCGCTCGACATCCGCGTCGTTCTCCTCTACCCAGCGGTAGAAAGCGGGCGCGTCGCCGAAGCGCGCCAGGAACGCCGCACCCGATGCCGCGGCCTTGCAGTACTTCGGCCAGGTCGAGTTGGGCGCGTCCCTCAACTTTCCGGTGGGCGAGAGCCTGTCCTTTATCCGGGCGAACAGCCGGGCGCACGAGTCGGCGTCGGTGGAGTACGCGGCGGCAACGGCGGCCGGGTCGAAGTCGAACAGCACCGCGCCCAGCCTCTCCACGCCCCCGATTGAGCCGCCGATCACTCTCGGCATCGCCTGGGGGCTTTGCAGCGACCTCAGCATCTGCAGGTACACGCTGCGCAGATCGTTCGGCCGCTGTGCCGCCGAGTCGGGCGCGAGCCGCCGGTCGAGCATCTCACTCGTCACGCCGGGCAGGCCGAGGAGGTATCGCTCCGCCAGCCGGTAGATGTGGTTATCGAGTTGTTGCTGTGAGATGGCGCTCGTGGCGTGCATGAGGTGGGTAGCTCCCTGATCCTATACAAGAATCATAGCACATGATATATCGGATCAGCCCCACCACTCTACCGTATGAGATATTACGATCGCTGGCCGGTATGCACTTCTGCAGTAGCGGGAGTGTAATGACGGCGCTTCTTCGGAGTCAATAGCATATGCACAGGCGTATGGAGCCCGTTCCCACTATTATGACTCGGAGGAAGATGCCATGTATGATGCCATCGTAGTTGGCGCACGCTGTGCCGGCTCGCCAACCGCCATGCTGCTCGCCCGCAAAGGCTACCGGGTGTTGCTGCTTGACCGGGCCGGCTTCCCCAGCGATACTCTCTCGACCCATTACATCCACCAGCCGGGAGTGGCCCAGCTCAAGAAGTGGGGCCTGCTGGAGAAGGTGCAGGAGTCGAACTGCCCTCCGGCCCGCTACCTCTCCCTCGATGTAGGACCATTCGCCCTTAAAGGCACTCCGCCGCCTATCAATGGCGCGGCTTATGCTTACGCTCCGCGCCGCACCGTGCTCGACAAGATCCTGGTCGATGCAGCGGTGCAGGCAGGCGCTGAGCTGCGCGAGCACTTCACGTTAAAAGAGCTTGTCACCGACGGAGATCGGGTCACTGGCATCCGCGGCCACGGCGCGGGAGGTGCTACGGTGACCGAGCACGCTTCAATCGTGGTCGGGGCCGATGGCATGCGCTCGATGGTTGCTCGAAGCGTGCAGGCGCTCACCTACAATG
>DASTEB010000625.1:0-2844 GCA_035710025.1 Chloroflexia bacterium | reverse complement strand
AGATCAAGGCTCAGCTTGCGCCGCTGTACCTGCAGGGGATGAAGCGCTTGATGGAAGGCTACGGCGCGAGCCTGGAGGACATGGTGAAGCTCGACACGAAGGAGGGGCGGGCCGCGCGGTCGGGCTATCACCTGGCCCAGCACTTCGCCGAGGTGCCGCTGCTGCTGATCGGCTTCGGCCGCACCCGCGACGGCAGCGGCATCTACCCCGCCCTGCAAAACGCGATGCTGGCCGCCCGCGCGGAAGGCATCGGGTCTACCCTGACGGGGTTCCTGCAGAGCTTCTACGCGAACGAGGTGATGGACATCCTGGGCGTGCCGAAGGACGCCGGGTGGGTCATGCACGGGGTGGTGGCGATGGGCTACCCGCTGGGCCGGTGGGGCGTTGGCGCGCGCAAACCGGTACACGAGGTGGCGGCGCGCAATAGCTGGGAGGGCGACCTAGGCTTCACGGTGCCTGAGCCGCTGTGGCCGGTCCGAGCCACAGAGTAAGCCGCTGAGCCGGTCTCGTGCCTCCCGGCCGCGCCGCGCCCGCCGGCCTTGACGCTCGCGTGGGCGAATGGTATACTTGATACGCACATCGGGCCTGTAGCTCAGTTGGGAGAGCGCTACAATCGCACTGTAGAAGTCAGGAGTTCGAGTCTCCTCAGGTCCACCAGCATAACGCGCCACCAGGGTCCGGACGTTCAGCGTCCGGGCCTTTTGCTTTGCCCCCCGCGCACGCGGGTGCTTGCGCGTGCTGTGTTATACTTGGGGTAGGGCCCGCGGCACGCGCCCTGAATAGCCCCATCCCCCAGCCCTCTCGCAAAGACCCCCACCGCACATGATCGACCGCTGGTCAGAGCCAACTCAGCCCGTCAGGCTGCCTTTCGCCCGGGAGAACGCCCTGCTCTCCGCCGACGAGCAGGCCCTGTACGACGCGCTCTACCGCGCCGTGGGCCGCGACCGGCGCATCTTCTCGCACGTACGGCTGGCCGAGCTGGTCAGCCCCGAGGAGGGGGCGCGCGACGCCCTGCCCGACTTCGACCGGCTGGCTGGACTGCACGTCGACTTCGTGCTGTGCGACCGCGACAGCCTCACGCCTCGCGTGGTGGTCGAGCTTGACCGGGCGGGCGCGCTCGACCCGGCCCACGTCGACCCCTCGCCCCTGGTGGATGCCGTGCTCAGGTCGGCCGGGCTGCCTGTGGTGCGCGTGCCCGTCGCGCCGTATTACGACGCCGCCATGCTGGCCCGCCTGGTGGCAGGAGCGCTCGGGGTCGAGCCTCACCTGCCAGATACCCAGCCGCTCCCCGCGGGCCACGCGGCCTACGTGCCGCCCATACCGGCCGCCGAGGATCTCACGCCTACCGCGCCCGCCCCCGTTATCGAGATCGAGCCTGCGCGCAAGCCCCGCCGCCAGGCCAACCGCCAGGCCAACCGCCCCATGCCGAGCCGTCCCGCTCGGCGGCCCCGGCGAATTGTGCCGAGGTGGGTGAAGCGCTTCGTGTTCAGGTTGACGCTGCTCGCGCTGGTGGTCGCGGGGGCGGCCGCCGCCTACGTGATGGTTGACTGGCGCAGCCTCGTGCCCCAGTTCACCTTGCCGTCGCTGCCCGAGATAACGCTGCCTCGCCCGCCATGGGAAAGCGGCAACACGCCCGCCACGCCCGGCCTAACGGGCAATCGACCGATAGCCACCGTGAACAGCGCGGGGCTGAACATGCGCGCCGGGCCGGGGAGCGACTACGAATCGGTCGCGGCCTACGAGCGCGGCACGCGCGTGGAGGTGCTGGCGCGGGACGAAGCGGGAGAGTGGCTCAAGGTCACGGCACCCGACGGCAATACCGGCTGGATGTCTGCGCACTTCCTCGCCGTGGAGGGTGGGCTGGAGGGCGTGCCGGTCGAGCGCGCACCGCCCGCGCCGTGACACACATGGTGGATCGGCAGCGGCAGTGACCCGAATATGGTAAAATGGAGGTAGAGAGACCGGCGTCACGCAACCTCAGCACGCCGCAGAGGCTTTATGACAGGCACCGCGCTGAGAGGAGTCCCGCCCATGCCCAACCGTACGCGATAGACCGCCACCGTCGCCTGCGAGGGTGGCTTTTTGCACCGTTACGGAAGGAGGCTCACATGAACGATACTGAGCAGATCACGGTTCGAGGCATTTACGACAACGGCGAATTGCGCTTTGCCGAGCCGGTCGACCTGGAAGGCTGCTGGGAGCTTCAGATCGTGTTCACCCGTAAGGTAGACGAGGACAGTATCCCCTTCGAGTCGAGCACGCACCGCCCCGAGCACATGCAGTATTACCCCGACAAGCTCGAGGAACTTCACCGGCAGATTGAAGATAGCCGGCCTCACACCAGCCCGTTTTAGGCCGGATCTCGCACAGTGAGCGCGGGTTGGGGCACCATCGCGAGTGCCCTTGCCCGCGCTTTGTCATCCCGGCTTACTGACCGGCGGCCGTGCGGCGCTCGAGCGCGGCCCGTACCGCCACGAACTCGTCCCAGGGTGTCTCTTCGGTGCCGTAGCACATGGAGCTTTCGTGCGCTTTGCCGCATGCGAGCACGATGTCGCCCGGCCGGGCCATCTGTACGGCGAAGTCAATCGCCTCGGCGCGGTTGTGTACTTGCCAGAAGTCGGTGCCCTCGGTGCGGCCCTCGGCGGCGACGGCGCGGGCTATCTCGGCCGAGATATCCTCCACGCGCTCGGTGCGCGGGTCCTCGGCGGTGATGACGGTCAGGTCGGCCAGGCGGCCCGAGATGCTGCCCATCAGCCCGCGCTTCTCCCGGTCGCGCAGGCCCGCCGACCCGAACACGGCGATCACCCGGCCGCCTCGTGGGTGGGCGATCTCGCGGGCAAGCTC
>DASTEB010000624.1:0-2609 GCA_035710025.1 Chloroflexia bacterium | reverse complement strand
TCTCCTGTCGGATATCGTCGCGTGGCACGTGAAAGGCACGCGCTACGGCATAGCCATGGACCCGGAGGACGGCCTGCTCCGCGCCGGGGAAGAGGGCGTGCAGCTTACCTGGATGGACGCCAAAGTGGACGAGTGGGTGGTCACTCCGCGCATAGGCAAGCCCGTCGAGATCAACACGCTGTGGTACAACGCCCTGCGCGTGATGGAGAAGCTGCGGATGTCGGTGGGCGGCACCGTCAAGCCCGGCCGCCTCGAAACGCCCGACTTCACGGCGCTGGCCGAACAGGTCAAGCACTCGTTCCGCCGCCGCTTTTGGAACAACAACGCAGGCTACCTGTACGACGTGCTCGACGGCCCCGAGGGCGACGACCCGTCCCTGCGGCCCAACCAGCTACTCGCCCTGTCGCTGCGCCGCGACCTGCTGGGTGTCGAGCAGGCCCGCGGCGTGCTCGAGGCCGTGCGCTCCAACTTGCTCACGCCCTGCGGCCTGCGCACCCTCTCGCCCGACGACCTGCGCTACACGCCCGCGTACACGGGAGACCGCCGCACCCGAGATGGCGCATACCACATGGGCACGGTGTGGCCCTGGCTGCTCGGTCCTTACTTCGACGCCGTCACCGCGGTTGACGGCCCCGACGCCGCCCGCGCCGAGTTCCTCTCGATGCTGCCCACACTGCGCCGCCACCTGGCCGACGCCGGGCTAGGCTCGGTGAGCGAGATCTTCGACGCGGCCGAGCCGTACGCGCCCCGCGGCTGCATCTCGCAGGCATGGAGCGTGGCCGAGCTGCTGCGCGTCATGCAGGACCTCGGACTGATCGGATAATTGCGCACCCTCGCCCCATTCCCCAACAACACGGCAGCGGCGGTAGCCCCCGCACGCGCTCCTGGAGTAGAATAGGCTATTATGTACTCTGTCCCGCCACCGTCAGCCTCAGGCGAGCCTGCGCGCTACGCCCCCGGCGAAGCCCCACCCTCGTCCTATGACGCCGCGCCTCCGCGCCCGGCAGTCGCCTCACCTGCCTACGTGCCCCCGCCCGTGCCGCCCCTCGGCGTGGTTGCGCCTCCCCAGCAGTGGCTGCGCATACCGGGCGTGCGCCCGCGCATCACCTTCGTGCTGCTCGGCATACTGATAATCCTGTGGGTGCCGATGATTCTGTCGCCCCAGGTGGCCGAGTTCATGGTGAGCCGCTTCGCCCTGATGAAAGGCCCCATGATCGACGGCGAGTGGTGGCGCCTTATAACAGCGACGTTCCTGCACAGCCCCGAGATCATCCTGCACATCGTGTTCAACGGCTATGCCCTGTTCATGATCGGCATAGACCTCGAGTCGCTATTCGGCCGCGCCCGCTTCGTCGCCATCTACGCGGTGTCGGCCCTGGGCGGCAGCGTGGCGAGCTTCGCCTTTTCGCCCGCGTTTGGCCGCGCCCCCGGCGGGGGCATCGCCGAGGTGACGGGCGTGGGCGCGTCGGGTGCGATCTTCGGGCTGATCGGAGCGCTCGCCGTCTACTTCGGACTGCACCGGGCCATGTTCGGCAAGATGGGCCAGGCGCAGTTCTGGAATATCATCATCGTGATCGCGCTCAACATCTTCATCGGCTTCTCGGGCTTCTTCCCCATCGACAACTCGGCCCACATCGGTGGCCTGCTGGCGGGCGCAATTACCGGCTTCATCCTGGTTCCGCGCTACCGCCTCGGCCGCTGGCTCAACCCCCTTGTGCGCGACGTAGACGACATCAACACCGGCCCGCTGATCTGGGTCGCGACGGCGCTGGTTGCGCTTGCGATCATCGCGGGGTACGTCATCGCCCTGCTGCTGTTCCGGCAGGACGAGAGCCTGATGATGATGCTCGAGCGGCTGCGAGACCTGAGGTAGACGGAGGCGCCGCGATGGAATACCTGTGGACACCCTGGCGCATGGCCTACATCACAGGCGCGGGCGAGTCGGTCCCGCAGCCCCCGCCCGGCCCGCCGGCCGAAGAACCCCTCCGCCCCGACGACTCGGCCCAACCGGGCGAGGGGGGCACCGGCTGCGTCTTCTGCGACCGCGCCCGTCTGTCACCCGCGCACGACCGCGCCAGCCTGATCCTCCACCGCGCCGAGCGCAACTTCATCATCCTCAACCTCTACCCCTACAACTCGGCCCACCTCATGGTCGTGCCCTACGAGCACACCGCCGACCTCCCCGCCCTGGACAACGCCACCCGCGACGAGATGATGGCGCTCTCGCAGCGCATGGTGGCCGTGATACAGGACGAGTACCACCCGCAGGGCTTCAACCTCGGCATGAACCTGGGCCGCGTGGCCGGCGCGGGCGTGGCCGACCACCTGCACATGCACGTCGTCCCCCGCTGGTCCGGCGACACCAACTTCATGCCGGTCGTCGGCCAGACCAAAGTCATGCCCGAGCTACTCGAGACCACCTACGACCGCCTTAAGGCACGCCTCACCGAGTACAGCCAATAGCCGAGCCTGCTCCACCGCCCACGAGGCAACAAGCCCGCGCAGGCGGGCGGTAGAAAGTCGTCGGGAGCACTTCGACATGGGCCGAACCGTCCGCGAACCCCGCATCCAGCCCCGAGGGGGGCGGCATAAAGTAGCCCAGGGCGCAA
>DASTEB010000623.1:0-5487 GCA_035710025.1 Chloroflexia bacterium | reverse complement strand
CATGGCCAGGGTCGTCGGAATCTAGAAGCGCAACAATAGGCCCGGTATCGGTGAGGATCACAGACGCCCTTGTTTGCGCTTCTCAGCAAGTGCCGCAGCAAAGGTGTCGGCTGTCGCTTCCGACATCCTCGCCCCACCCGGAACCACCTCGCCGCTATGGATGACCCCGATGTAACCGTCCAGGAACTCGGCCAGGCTTGAGTAACCCTCTACCGGCGCAGAGCTCTCGGCCCCATTTGGAGTTGCACTCACGAACTCCTGGCGTAGGGTGTCCACCACAAGCTGCTCGGGGGTAGTCCCTCGCTGCCTCGCTTGCTCCTTAAGTGCCTGCTCAATTTCTGGTGGTAGAGTGATTTCCATAGGATTCTTCTCAAGCGCACTCGGGCGCATGGTCTACGGTTGGCCCAGCGGCGGGCCCTTTTCGTGTCACCTGATTATATCACCTACGGCCGCAGACCGCTCCGATCCGAAGGGCCTAAAGCTCCTTCACCACCCGCGCCGGGTTGCCCGCTACCACCACGTTCGGCGGCACGTCCTTCGTCACCACGGCGCGGAAGGCGACCACCGAGTTCGTGCCGATGGTTACGCCCTTGAGGATGGCGGTCTGCCCGGCCACCCACACGTTCTCCTCGAGCACGATGGGCGCGCAGGCCACAGGCGCATCGGGGTCGTGGCGAAGCTCGGGATCGAGGTTGTGGAAGTCGGTGTCGATCATGATGGTCGAGCTGACCATGCACCGAGGGCCGACATCTATGCGCCGGTAGGCCTGCATGCCTGCCCCGCTCAGGCGGCAGCCGTCGCCGATGGAGATGACTGCGTCAGGCGAGTAGGTGATCAGCACCGTCTTCTCGGCGTGCGACCACGCATTGATATTGTCCCCGAATACCACTCGCCCCGGCCCCCGTATCAGCAGCCGGTGGTTGGTCACGAAGTTACGGCCGAACTGCACCCGGTCGCCCAGCCGCAGCTTCAGCCACCTCGTCCACACCGCGCTCATAACGCGCAGCACGACCGGCTTTGCGAGCCGCTTCCAGCCCTGCGCGCGGTAAAGCTGTATATTCGTGCGCCGCTCCGTCCGGGCTTGCGCCGGTACCGGTGTTGGTGCCCTCTGCCCCATCTACTGTTTCCTTTGCCGTGTCTACTTCCCGCGCCGGGCGGGCCTCGCGTGCAGCCTCTCCTGCCCTGCGCCTGATGGCGTCCGCGTACACCTGCTCGATCTCGACGATCGCGTTGGTCCAGGATAGCTCGGCGATGCACCGGGCGCGAAGCTGCGTGCCCACCTGCCGGTAATGCTCGGGGTTGTCCAGCACCTCGCAAAGCCTTTGCGCCAGCGAGTGCGCGTCGCCCTTCGCCGCGTACACGCCAAGGTCGCCCAGGTACTCGTGGCTGATCGGCATGTCGAATGCCACCACGGGCAGACCCATCGCCATGTAGTTGCCGATCTTGCCGGCCCCCTCGGTGGCCGACAGCTTGGGCGCGACCCCCACGTCGCCCACCGCGAGGAAGCGCGGCGCGTCAACGTAGGGTATGCGGCCGGGGAAGGTCGCCAGCCCGTTCAGCCCGAGGCGGTCAGCCTGGTCGCGGTAGGTATCCACGCCGGGGAAGCCCATCACGAGGAAGTGGATGTCGCGCCTGCCCCACTCGTTCACGATGATGGCCGCCGCCTCAAGCAGGCGGTCGGTGCCCTGGTATGGGGCCAGCAGGCCGAGATAGGCTACCACTTTTCGCTCGGCAGGGATGCCCAGCGAGGCCTTGAGCGCGGCGGTCGCCGTCTTCTCCACGGCCGTGGTGGGCGGGGCGAACACCTGCGTGTTCACCGCGTCGGGCACCGTCACGATACGGTCTGTGTAGTCGCCGGTGGCCTCGCGCAGTGCCCGCTCGGCGTTGTGCGACGAGGTGATCACCGCGTCGGCCGCGTGGTCGAGCCGGTGCTCCAGCCACCGCAGCGGGCCGAGCAGGGGCGACCCCTTGCGGATGAAGCGGTGGTCCACCATCTCGGCGGTCATGCTGCCCTGGTAATCGAACACCAGCGGCACGCCCCGCGTCTGCCGCACGGTCCAGCCGAGCAGCGCGCCCTCGTGGATGTGGGCGTGTACCAGGTCGGGCTTGAACTCCGATGCGGTGCGCTGCACCGTGGCCGCGAGGGCCACGTCGAAGTACAGCTTGTGGCGGGACGACCCCACCATCACGCCGCGCTTCCACGGCACGTCGATGGAGCGCCGGATATCTACGCCCGGCACGTCAGAGCCAATGTGGTAGGTGCACAGAACTACTTCGTGGCCCCGGCGCTGCAGATGGGTAATCTCCTCCAGTATACGGACGTGAGCGCCGTAGTCGGAGAAGAAGGAAGTAGGTGCGATAGAGAGTATCCGGTATCCCAACAGTGTCTCGCAAAGCCGGTGTGCGGTCTGCCTGCCATTATAGGCGTGCATTCGCGGGGGTGTCAAATTATGAACCCGTACTATGGGCCGGTAGTGCTGTTAACTGTGGTATGCCAACGCCACGACACAATAGATACCACAGGCACAAAGGAGAGTGGGAAATGAAGTACGATAACCCGGGAAGCGCCGAGGATCTACCCGAGGGCGCGGCCTTGATCGTTATCGACGTGCAGAAGGGCCTCGACGAGCACGAATACTGGGGCGAGCGCAACAACCCCGGGGCCGAGCACAATATCGCCCGGCTGCTCGACGCGTGGCGGCAGCGCGGCTGGCCCGTTTATTACATACAGCACCGGTCGACCAACCCGAAGTCACCGTTGCGGCCCGGCTATGCGGGCAACGAGATCAAGGACGAAGTTAGGCCGCAGCCGGGCGAGCCTGTAATTCACAAGAACGTGAACAGCGCCTTCATCGGCACCGACCTCGAGCAGCGGCTGCGCTCGGCCAACCACAACAGCCTGGTGCTTACCGGCATGATGACCGACCAGTGCGTATCGGCCACGGCGAGGATGGCGGGCAACCTGGGCTTCGACACCTTCGTCGTGTCGGACGCGACCGCCACCTTCGACCGCTACAGCCCCGTCACCTCTCGGCACTTCACGGCCGAGGAGATGCACGATATGGAGCTTGCCTCTCTCGGCGGGGAGTTCTCCGCGATCGTGGACACCGGCTCGCTCCTGAGAGTGATTGCGAGCAGGACAGCCGGGGAGGCAGCCGCGGCCAGGTAGCTGCCTGCATCCTATCGGTTAAGGCGGTCCGCTCCTACGCGAACACTTTGGTAAGCCACCTTCGCAGCAGGCGCGGGCCGCCGCGCTGCTTCACAATGGGCACGAGCGCGGAGATCTCCCGGTAGAGGCGGTCGGTCAGGGAGTTGGCGCGCTCTCGCGGGGGGCCGGTGAACTCGCCCGGGTCGATTGGCTTACCCACGCGCATCACGATCCTGCGGCGCAGCCATAGCTCGCTCGTGCCCCCGATACCCACCGGCACCAGCGACGTGCCGCTCATGATGGCGAGGTGCGCCGCCCCGCGCTTCAATGGGCGCACGTAGCCCTCGCGCACCTCGTGGGGCGGCGCGCCTTCGGGGAAAATGGCCAGCGAGCCGCCCCGCTTCAGCACGTCCTCCATCTCGCGCAGCGCCCTGTAGCCGCTACCGGGACTGACCGTGACTACCACCTTTAGCAGCCGCATCATCGTGGCGCGAAAGCCGGTGCGGCCCACGGCGTTGTGGTCGCCCAGCACGTAGATGCGCGGCTCGATGGGGAAGAAGAGCAGCACGAGGAAAGGGTCGGCCCAGCCCATGTGGTTGGCACACACGATCATCGGGCCGCCCGGCAGGTTGTCCAGCCCGGTCACCCTGATACGGAACAGCGCCCGAAAGATGGCCCTTATGACCACCTGCATCACGCGCACGAACAGCCCGGCTCGCGCTGCATCGCCCTCCTGAGTATGCAGTTCGGGCAAGGGGCCGCGGGCCGTTACATAATGCGCCCCCGCATCTGTCACGCAGCGCCCCCTGACGGCGCGACTGCGACTAGCTCGGCGTCGGCGTCACCCCTGCGGCTTTCCTCCATCCCGCGCTTCGGTTTCACGGTCTGGAGCACGCCCAGGCCCAGCAGGATGAATATACCCGCCACTATGAACGCCCAGCGATATGCTGCCTCGATCCCGGAGTTGATTTCCACCCACCCGACCACAAGGCCCGCCAGCGCCGCCCCGAGCGGCTGGGCGAACGAGGTAACTGCCGAGAAGAGGCCGACCATCTCTGCCGCCCGCACCTTCGGGATCATGTCGGTGAACAGCGCGATCAATATCGCCACGCACGCATTGCCCATGCCGATCACCGCCAGGGCGAACGTCGCCACCAGCAGGTTGGGACTTTGCGACCCGATTATCGCCCCGACGCCGTAGATGAGCAGGCCGATGGAGATCACCTGCTTCTTACCGAAGCGGTCAGCCAGCATGCCCGCGGGCACCGAGAGCAGCGCCGTGACCGCGATGTAAGCAAGCGGAAGGAGGAACGACTCGCCCTCGGTCGCGCCCAGGGACTGCGTGCCGAACAGCGTGACGAAGGGCGCCGCGCCTCCGTTGCCCATCCAGAACAGCGTCATTGCGAGGGTGTAACGGGAGGCCTGTGAATAGCTGAACAGCTCGCGCACGTACACCATCGGGCTGGGGCGCTGGCTCTTGTCCGGCTTGACGTACGGGAGCAGCGGCGGCTCCTTCACCGTGAAGAAGGTAAAGGCCCACGTCACTATCAGCAAGATGATGACAATGGCGAACACCCACGGCTCGTTCTTCTCCCACAGCATGAACGCCATGAGCGAGAAGGTGATGGCCCCGAGCGCGTTCGCCAGCCCCTGGAAGCCGCCGACGCGCCCGCGGTGCTCGGGTGGGAAGAGGTCGGCCATGAGCGCCATGTAGGGGTCGATGGCCACCCACAGGAAGAAGGCGGCGATGGTCATGATGCCCAGCATGATCCAGAAGGGAGGGTGCAGCGCGAGCAGGGCGATAGCCACCGACATTAAAGGTATACCGATAAGGAAGAAGGGGCGCCGTCTGCCGAGGGGCGTGCGGGTGCGGTCGCTGATACGCCCGACGATAGGCTGGACGAGCGCGCCCACGAACGACCGCTCGTTGGCCAGCAGAGCGATCAGCGCGGGGTGCAGGCCGTAGGTGTTCAGGTAAAGGGGCATACCGGTGTTGAACAGCATCCACACGTTGGACGCGCCGTAGTTCGCCACGGCATAGCGCGCCGCCTTGCCCGCATCGAACTTCTCTACCTCGACCGTTTCCGCGGGCACCTCGGCGATCTCCGAGGCGGCTAATGCCATCTGCCCCGCTCCAACCGTGACTTCGCCCGCCAGCGGCGTGGGTATGGGGTCACCCTGCCGTGCATCAAGAGGTGGTTGCATGGCTTGCCTCCGGTGATAGCTTCCGGGCTGCGTGAGTCTACTCTAGTACCGTTGATGTAGGATGTCAATAGGTTGTGCGACTACGCAGGGTCGAATTGAGTTCCACAGCGGGGGTTGTTATACTACCCGGGCGG
>DASTEB010000622.1:0-2796 GCA_035710025.1 Chloroflexia bacterium | reverse complement strand
TACCAGGGCAGCCTGAAGGACGGAGGCAGCCCGGCCAACGGGCTGTACGACTTCACCTTCAAGCTGTTCGATGCTCTGGCGGGGGGAGGCCAGGTGGGCTCCACCGTCAGCATCGGCAGCCAGACGGTGAGCCAGGGCCTGTTCACGGTTCAACTTGACTTCGGAGCGAGTGTATTCCAGGGAAGTGCACGCTGGCTGGAGGTAGCAGTGCGCCCGGCAGGCGGCGGTACCTACACCACCCTCTCTCCCAGGCAAGCGCTGACCGCCGCGCCCTATGCGGCCAGCCTGATGCCCGGGGCGTCCGTCAACGGCACACAATCCGGACCCGTGCTAAGCGTCACCAACTCCACCGGCTCAGCCGTACAAGGCACGAGCACAAGCGGCGATGGGGGTTACTTCGCAAGCAGCAGCACGACCGGCGGCTCTGGCGTGCGAGGTTCCTCATCCGGCTTGAACGGTACCGGCCTGTTCGGGACCGCTAACAGCGGCACGCAGGCGAGAGGCGTGTACGGGCAGAGCTCTACCGGCGCAGGGGTCGTCGGCGAATCCTCAGCGTCCGGTTCCAGCGCTCGCGCCGTGTACGGACTGGCTACGGGCTCGAACGCCGTTGGTGTATATGGTGCCGCCCACAACGGCCTGAGCGCTGTCGGCGTTCGAGGCGATAGCTTTACGGGGATAGGAGTGTACGGCGGGAGCACGAGCGACAACGGCTACGGCGTGTTCGGCATTAACACGAGCAGCTCAGGCTTCGGAGTGTACGGGCAGGCTGATGCGCTTATCGCCAGGGGAGTGATGGGCAGCAGCACCGGCGGCTATGGCGTCTATGGTTACACTTCCACCGGCATCGCCGTATTTGGCGAAGGAAGTACCACCGGCGATGGCGTATGGGGTCTTGCCAACTGCGCCGGATGCTATGGCGTCTTCGGGTACAGCACCGCCGGTCAGGCAGTGCGCGGAGAGAGCAGCACTGGCTGGGCGGGCTACTTCCAGGGGAATGTCAATGTCACCGGCACCTGCTGCGGGGCGGGACAACTGACGACCAAGATCGACCACCCCATCGACCCCGAGAACAAGTACCTCGTCCAGTCGGTTGTGCAGTCGCCCGACCTCAAGAGCGTGTACGACGGCAGCGTCACCCTCAATTCGAAGGGCGAGGCCGTTGTCACTCTCCCCGACTACGTACAGGCGCTCAACACCGACTTCCGCTACCAGTTGACCGCAGTTGGCGCGCCCGGCCCCAATCTCTATATCGCCGAGAAGCTAACGGGCAACCGGTTCAAGATAGCCGGCGGCAAGCCCGGCATGGAAGTGTCGTGGCAGGTCACCGGCACCCGCATCGACCCCTACGCGAAGGCTCACCCCATCCAATCTGAGGTGGATAAGCCCGCAGACGATCAGGGCAAGTACCGCCACCCGGCCGAATGGGGCCAACCCGAGAGCAAGGGCACCAACTACAAGGACCTGCAGAAGGTCCGGCGGAACTCACAGCCGGTCGAGATGCCGGAACCGGCCGCGGTCAAATAGGTCGCCGGGCTGAACCAGGGAGGGGATAGCATGAAACGCACAATCGCCATGTTCGCCGCGGTCTTCCTGGGGCTCGCCCTGTCCACCGCGCTGGTCTACGCGCAGGTGGGGGGCGGCTTCGACTTGTCGTGGGCCACCGTGGACGGCGGGGGAGGCACCTTCAGCACCGGCGGCCCCTACAGTCTGGGCGGCACCATCGGCCAGCCCGACGCGGGCACCATGTCGGGCGGCAACTTCTCGCTCGACGGCGGCTTCTGGGGCGCGGCGGGCAACCCTCCAACTCCAACAGCCACCCCTACCTCCGCCGCGACGAGCACGGCTGTACCTTCGGCTACCGCCACGGCTACCCGTACACCCACGCGCACAAGTACGGCCACCGCAAGCAGCACACCCGTTAGCACCACCACCGCGACGGCAACGAGTAGCCGTACGCCTACGCTCGTGCCGACCGCGACCTCCACCTCCACCGCCACGCCGTCGCGCACGGCCACATCCACAACGACACCCAGCCCGACGCGCACGCTGACGCCGACCAATACCCTTACCCCGATGCCCACGCAGACCCCCGGCGGCCCCACGGCCACGCCCGTACCCACCAACACCAACACCGCCACGCCCACCCGCACGCCGACTGTCACGGTCACGCGCACCTATACCGCCACTCCCACGAGGACGCCGAGCGCTACTCCGACCCGCACACAGACGCGCACCTCGACGCCTACCCATACCAGCACACCGATGCCCACGCAGACGCCCGGCGGCCCCACGGCTACACCGGTGCCCTCCAACACGCCCACAACCCAGCCGTCAACCCATACCGCTACATCTACGGCGCAGCCCGGGCTGACGAACACCCCGCTCCCTTCAACTCCGATCCCCACGCCAACCGCCTGCGTGCTGGCCTTCGAGGACGTGCCTCCTACCAACACCTTCTACCCGTTCGTGCGCTGCATGGTATGCAAGGGCATCGTGTCGGGCTACCCCTGCGGTGGGCAGGGTGAGCCGTGCGGCCCCGGCAATAACCCCTATTTCCGCCCGGGCAACAACGTCACCCGCGGCCAGATCGCCAAGATCGTGTCCAACTCCGCCGGGTTCAACGAGCCTGTGACGGGGCAGACTTTCGAAGACGTCCCGCCCGGCTCGACCTTCTACGAGTCCGTCGAGCGGCTGGTGTCGAGGCAGGTGATGTCGGGCTACGCTTGCGGCGGGTCGAGCGAGCCGTGCGTGCCGCCCGACAACCGACCCTACTTCAGGACCAACGCCTCGGCCACT
>DASTEB010000621.1:0-5398 GCA_035710025.1 Chloroflexia bacterium | reverse complement strand
ATGAAATCGTGCTTGACACCGGCGCTTACGCTCGCATATAATGAGTGGTACTATTGAAATTGAGGCCTGTGCGGAAGGGGGGATTAACGTGTCGGAAGTTACGGTTGGCGACAATGAGAGCTTCGAGAGTGCTCTGCGGCGCTTCAATAAGAAGGTGCAGCAGGACGGCATTCTCGCCGAGGCTCGTCGCCGCGAGTACTACGAGAAGCCGAGCGTGCTGCGCAAGCGCAAGGAAGCTGCCCGCCGCCGCAAGGCATTGCTCAAGTCTTCCCGGTAAGAACCGCACCGGTTATTACGGTTGAAACCAAAGGGCGTAAGACGATTAGGTTGGCGCTAGCGCTTCCACTCGTCTGCCGCCCTTTTTCTTTTCCCTCTCCCGGCTGCCGCCCCTTGCTCGCAACACCCTCACCACGTGTACTCGGATAACGCTATGAGCATCAAAGACCAGATCGTGAAGGACCTACAGGACGCCATGCGCTCGGGCGACGACCTGCGCAAGCAGACCCTGCGCATGGCCCGCGCATCTATCAAGAACGCCGAGATTGCCCGAAGCGCCGAAATGCTCGACATGGTCTCGCACAACGACCCGAAGGCCAAAGGCGAGCCGTACGACGAGATCAGGCGTAGGCGCAAGGCCGCCGAGGAGAGCGAAGCCGCTGGCGACGACGCGGCTGCGTCCGCCGAGCGCTCGGCCATAAACGAGCTGCTGGCCCGCCACTCCGAGATGGACGACGCGGGGGTACAGGACGTGCTGCGTAAGGAGATCAAGCAGCGGCAAGACTCGATGGACACCTACCGCAAGGCCGGCCGCGCCGAGCTTGCCGACAAGGAGATGGCCGAGATCGCCCTGCTCGAGGCGTACTTGCCGAAGCAGCTTAGCGACGAGGAGATCGAGGCCGAGGTGCGGCAGGTCATCGCCGAGGTGGGCGCGCGCGAGATGAGCAAGGTCATGCCCGCGGCCATGGCACGCCTGAAGGGCCGCGCCGAGGGGCGGGCGGTCAACCGCGTGGTCACGCGATTACTGGAGGAATCGTAGGCTGCAAGCAGAGTATTGCGTCGAGGGCGTATAATACGCTAGTGAGCGGTTGCATCGAGGCCCGTGCGCACGGGCTCGCCACGCGGACGCGTACTCCCCAGGGCACCGGGCAGGGTGACCCGGTAGCGACCCGGCCTCGCAAGGTGAGGCCGGCATAGCCTCCCTCTCCATCGCCTCCAAAGCCTATGGGTAGCACCGACCATCCTTCCAACAACGAGAGCACGCCCGGCGGCACAGGCCACAACGGCCACAGCACCCAGCCGCCCTCGCGTAGCACCAATCCCCTGACCCCGGCCCAAGCCCCCGTGCCGCAGGCGCATCACGCGCCGCACGCACCCGCGCAGGCCAGGACAGGGCAGCCGCGTTTCCAGGCCCTGCGCCGCACCATCCCCACGCGCCGCTCGCAGCCCACGGAACCGCACTACGTAGCCCACCTCGCCCACGCGGGCAGCGGGCCGCCGTCGCGGCTGGCTCGCTTCGTGCCCGTGTTTGCCGTGGGGCTGGCCCTCGCGCTGGCGTTCATCATGAGCGTGCCTATCCTGCCGGGCCAGGTAAGTATCGAGCCGGGAATGCCCGCCCCTCCCCCCGGCATCTTCGCGCCGAACTACTTTCGCTACGAGTCGAAGCTGCTCACCGAGAAGGCCCGCGAGGAGGCGAGCAACGACCCGGCAAACGAGGTGTGGGTGCAGGATACGGCCTTGATCCAGCAGCAGCGCATCCTGTTGCAGAGCAACCTGTCGGCCGTGGACGCCATGCGCATCAACGCCTCGCTCGATGCGCCCAACCGGCCCCGGCGCGACATCGCTCTGCAGGGCATCACCGTCACCAACTCCATGCTCGACATGCTGGTGACCATGCCTTCCGACGCCTACCGGTTCTGGCGCGACAGTAACGTGCTTCCGGCATACGACGCGCTGATGCGCGAGCGCCGCCTTGCAAGCGACGCCGACGTGACGGCCGCTCGCTCCTCGCTGTACGACCGCTTCAGCCCCTCGCTAAGCCCCGAGCAGAAGGCAGTGGCCGCGGCGTTCGTCGCGCCCATGATCACCGTGAATATGCGCCTCGACGCCGAGCAGACCGAGCAGCGCCGCCGGCAGGCGGTGAACAGCGTCGAGCCGGTGGTGCAGACGGTGCAGAAGGGCGAGGTCATCCTGCGGCAGGGCGACCTGGCAACCCCCGAGGCCATCGAGAAGATGCAGGCGGCCGGGCTACTCAGCCGAGAGCTGTCGCTGACCGGCGTCGCGGGCACGACCGCCTTCGTGGGCCTGCTCATCATGCTGCTGCACCTGTTCATCTACAGGTACGCGCCCTACGTGTGGGGCCGCCCGCGCCAGATCCTGCTCATCGCGCTGCTGCTCGTCGGCACGGTGACGGTGGCGCGGCTGTTCCTGCCGGGCCACGCGCTGCTGCCCTACCTGCTGCCCGTGGCAGCGGTGTCCATGCTCATTTCGGTGCTGGTGGACGCGCGGGTGGCGGTGGTGCTGTCGTTCGTGCTGGCCCTGCTCACGGGGCTTGCCGCCACGGGCAATACGCTGCAGCTTGACCTGCCGGTGTACTACTTCGTCGGCGGGCTGGCGGGCATCTTCGCGCTGACGCGGGTCGAGCGGGTCACTTCGTTCGCGCGGGCAGGGTTCGCAATCGCGCTGGCCTCGTTCCTGGCCGCGCTGACGCTGCGCATGCTGTCCAACTCGCCTCTCGACTGGAACACCTTCCAGACGCTGGCGCTGGCCGCGGCGTTCAACGGGCTGGTGTCGGCCTCGCTCACGTACGCTTCGTTCGCCCTGCTGGGCACGGTGTTCGGCATCACCACGCCGGTACAATTGATGGAGCTTGCCCATCCCGACCAGCCGGTGCTGCGCCGCCTGATGCAGGAAGCGCCCGGCACCTACCACCACTCGCTGGTGGTGAGCAACCTGGCCGAGCGCGCGGCCGAGGCGATAGGGGCCGACGCTCTGCTCACCAGGGTGTGCGCTTATTACCACGACATCGGCAAGGTGGTGCGTCCCTACTACTTCATCGACAACCAGTCGGGCATGAAGAACGTACACGACGAGCTGGACCCGCGAGAGTCGGCCACGATCATCGCGGGGCACGTGCGCGACGGCATCGCGCTGGGGCGCAAGCACCGCCTGCCGGGCAAGGTGATCGACTCGATCCCGCAGCACCACGGCACGATGCTCATCCGGTATTTCTACCACAAGGCCCAGCAGCAAGACCCCGACGCCAACCCTGACGATTTCCGCTACCCCGGCCCCAAGCCGCAGACCAAGGAGAACGCCATCCTCATGCTGGCCGACGGAGTGGAGGCCACGGTGAGGGCGATGGCCCAGGCAGGCGCGCTCGACAAGCCCGCCGAGCGCAATGCCGACGCGAGCGAAAGCCCCAACCTGTACAACGACAGCGTCTCGCTGCCCGACGACGTGATCGCCAACACGGTGCACCGGATCATCAGCGAGCGCATCGAGGATGGGCAGCTTGACGAGTGCGACCTGACGGTGCGCGACATCGCGCGGATACAGGAAGCGTTCGTGGACATGCTGAAGGGCATCTATCACCCGCGGGTGCAGTACCCGCCCGCGCCAAAGAGCGGCGGCCCGGCCGAGCAGCAGCCGGTCGCGGTGGCCCCGGCGCCCGAACCGGTAGGGCCGCAGGCCCCGCCCAACGTAGCCGCGTCGGTGGCCGACGTGGGTGTGGAGCCGCACACCAGGCCCGCGCGCATCTAGCCCTACCGCGACGGAGCACCACATGGAGCGCGACATAGACATCACCGACACCGAGGGGGCGAGCGTCAGCCCCGACCCCGGCTCCGCCTACCTCATCACCGTGCAGGTGGACGAGCAGTACGAGGACAGAGTGGACGCCGACGCGCTGCACCACCTGGCGATACGGGTGCTGGAGGCCGAGGGGAGGCGCGGGCCGCTCGAACTGGGCATCGTTGTGACCAACGACGACGAGGTACACGCCCTCAACCGCCAGTACCTGGGGCACGACTACAAGACCGATGTGATCTCGTTCGGCATGGAAGACGAGATGGGCGGCGAGGTCGAGTTCCTTACCCCCGAGGAGCGCCCCGAGTACCTGGGCGACGTGGTGATCTCGTACGACCGCGCGGCCGAGCAAGGCCCCGAGTACGGGCACACTGTCGAGCGCGAGGTAGCCCTGCTGATGGTGCACGGGCTGCTGCACCTGCTCGGGTACGACGACACCGACGACGAGTCGGGCGCCCGCATGCACGCCCGGCAGGAAGAGCTTGTCAGGATGGCTGACTCGGACGCCCCCGGCCGCGATGTCCGCTAGCCGGGGCGGGCCTACGGCAGCCGAGCGCTCCGCCGACACCTCACAGACAGCCCCCGCGCCGTTGCCCCATACGCAGCACCCGCACCCGCTGCTCGCCAGCTTCGGCTACGCGTTCGCGGGCCTGCGCTATACCTACCGTACGCAGCGCAACTTCCGCATCCACCTTGTGATAGCCATACTCGCGCTGGCGGCGGGCGTGCTTTTCGGGCTGTCGTGGGTCGAATGGGCGGTGCTGGCGGTGATGATCGTGCTGGTGCTGGCGGCCGAGATGGCTAACACGATGGTGGAGGCGCTGGTCGACCTGGTGACGCAGGAGCACCACGACCTGGCAGCGGTAGCGAAGGACGTTTCGGCGGGGATCGTGCTGCTCACGGCGATCGGGTCGGTGGTGGTGGGCGCGCTGGTGTTCCTGCCGAAGCTGCTGCGGATGCCGGGGCTGTGAAAGTAGTTGAGATTCGCCGGAAATTAGTCTGACAAACTATTGACAAACTTTGAACAATATGCTATACTACCCTTGCAGCGCTAGATAGGGCGCAAATCAGGGGGAATAAAACAATGCTTCTCATAGTAGGCGGGACGGGTTACGTAGGCGGCTATATCCTGGAGGCGCTCGAGGGCAAGATGCCCCGGAGCGAGATCCGCATAATGGGGCGCGAGGGCGCCGACCTGGCCAAGTTGCGCGCTCAGGGGTACGACACCTCGGCGGGCAACATCACCGATCTGGACGACGTACGCCGGGCGACGCAGGGCGTGGACAGGGTAATTAACCTTGTTGCCATCATTCGCGAGGTGCCCTCGAAGGGGCAGACATTCGATGCGGTGATCGGCAAGGGCACCGAGAACGTCGCGCAGGCCGCGAAGGAAGCGGGCGTCAAGCACCTGATCTACATGAGCGCACTCAAGGCGACGAACGAGTCGACCGGCTACTTCCGCGGAAAGATGCGCGGCGAGCGGGCCGTGAAGGGCTCGGGTGTGCCGTACACCATCTTCCGCCCGTCGTTTCTAATAGGGCCGGGCGGCGAGTTCACCGCGCTGCTCAAGCAGCTTACTGCATTCCCCGTCGTG
>DASTEB010000620.1:0-2139 GCA_035710025.1 Chloroflexia bacterium | reverse complement strand
CCTGCGAGCGCTGCCTGAGGTCTGCCTGCCACGCCTCTATCTCTGCATCGGTTGCCTGTGACTGTTCGCGCAGGTGGTCGAATAGCTGGTCGAAGCCGAGCAGCTTGCTGACAACCTCAAAGTTGGGAAGCATCACCAGAGTCCCAGTGGTGACGACCTGCTCCAGGCCCTCCTGTTTCAGCAGTCCGTACAGTTGCCGGCCGATCCAACCGTTGGGCAGCGCGTCGTTGAACATGTTGACCACCTTGCGAGTCAGCAATCGGTCGGTGGCGTCGATCACCATCGTTTCCCAATCCTGCTCGACGATAGCGAGCCTGCCGCCCGGCTTGAGCACCCGCACCATCTCGGCGAGCGCAGGGAGGGGGTCGCGTAGGTGCTGGAAGACCAGGCGCACCTGCACGGCGTCGAACTCCGAGTCCTCGAAGGGCAGGGAGCGGACGTCGCCCTGGATGAACTCGACCGGAGAGCCTTCCTCTGCCGCCCGGCGCCGCGCCTCCTCCACCATAGTCTGGCTGTAGTCGATGCCGACTACGCGCCCGCCGGGTCCAACCAGGTCGGCGAGAGGGCGCGTAAGGTCGCCCGTGCCCGAGCCCACATCGAGAATGTGCTGGCCCTCCTGCACGTCGAGGTATGAGTAGAACTGCCGCGGGTCCTGTTTTATGGCCGCGACATTGCCGCCCCGGCTCCCATCGAGGAAGCGTATGAACCAGTCGGGGTCAGCCGCTTTGTCGACGTCGGCCCACTGGTCATGCCAGGTCTGATTCATCGTGAGTTCCTCCGTTGGCGGTAGTTCGTCTAGCCCCGGTTCAATTCGTATATCAGCCGAAGGCCGTCCAGCGTGAGGTTAGGGTCGAGCACGTCCACGCACTCGCTGTGCTCGGAGATGAGGCGCGCAAGGCCCCCGGTGGCGATCACGCGGGCGTCGCGGCCCATTTCGCCCATGTCGGCCTTGATACGGTTGACCAGCCCCTCGACCAGCGCGACATATCCCCACACCACGCCCGACTGCATAGAGTGTACAGTATTCTTGCCGATGGACGAGCGTGGGGCCACAAGCTCGATGCGGCGAAGCTGTGCGGTGAGGCGGAACAGCGCGTCGGACGCTACCACCAGCCCCGGCGCGATGGCCCCGCCCAGGTACTCGCCGTCGGGCGATACCACGTCGAACGTGGTGGCGGTGCCGAAGTCGATCACGATGCAAGGTCCGCCGTAGCGCGTGTGCGCGGCCAGGGTGTTGACGATGCGGTCGGCGCCCACCTCGCGTGGGTTATCCACCACGACCTTGACGCCCGTCTTGATGCCCGGCTCGACCAGCATGAGCTGGGTGTGGAGGTATTCGTCGGCCATCTCGCGCAGGGATGTCGTCACGGGCGGCACGACGCTGGAGCAGATGGCGGCAGTAACGTCGGTTAGCCTGTAGCCTCGGTGGCCCATGAGGGTGATGAGCAGGGCGGCCCACTCGTCGGGCATCTTGTGGTGCTCGGTCGCCATGCGCCAGTCGGCCACGAGTTCTTCGCCGCTGAACACGCCGACGACGGTATTGGTGTTGCCTACGTCGATTGCTAAGAGCATCGTTCTCTCCGGATTGCGGTACGTGCGGGCAAGTTATCCGGCCTGGGCATCCGACATCATGAAGTTATCTATCAGCCGGGTCTTGCCTATCCGCACGGCAAGCGACGCGAGCGCCCCTCGCGCCTGTCCGCTGTCGTCCAACTCCTGCAGGGTGAGCGGGTCGACCGCGCTCACGTAGTCGGGGCGGGCCAGCGGCTCGGCCTCGAGCACGCGCTGCATTGCTGCTCGAAGCGCGCTTCCCCGGCGCTCTCCCTGTTCCCATAGCTCGCGGGCGGCGGTGAGAGCGAGGTAGAGGCACAGCGCGGCCTGGCGCTCCTCGGGGCTGAGGTAGACGTTGCGCGAAGACATGGCGAGGCCGTCCGGCTCTCGCATGGTCGGCGCCACGACAATCTCCAGCGGGAAGTTGAGGTCGGCTACCATGCGCTTGATCACGGCGACTTGCTGGGCGTCCTTCTGGCCGAAGTAGGCGCGGGCGGGCTGCACGATGTTGAACAGCTTGCTCACGACCGTCGCCACGCCCCGGAAGTGGCCCGGCCGGACGGCGCCTTCGAGCACGGTCGTGATGCC
>DASTEB010000619.1:0-4583 GCA_035710025.1 Chloroflexia bacterium | reverse complement strand
GGCAAGGACGGCACCCGCGAGCCGAAGGAGGCGTGGCGCGTGCTCGTGGTGCTGCGCTCCGACGGCACGTCGCTCTACGCGACCAAGGACCTCGAGCTTGCCCGCCGCAAGTTCAACGACTGGCACGTCGACCGCGCCATCTACGTGGTGGACACGCGCCAGGCGCTTTATCTGCAGCAAATCTTCAAGGTGCTCGAGCTGTGGGGCTTCTCGCAGGCCGAGAATTGCCACCACCTCTCCTACGAGCACGTTATCACGCCTGAGGGCGCGATCTCCTCGCGCAGGGGCGGCGCTCCCCAGTACGAGGAGCTTGAGCGCGAGGCGCTTCGGCGGGCGCGGGCGGTTGTGGATACGAAGGAAGAGGAGCAGCCGCGCGACCTGACCGAGCAGCAGAAGAGCGATATCGCCCGGGCGGTGGCCTACGGCGCGCTCAAGATGGGTATGCTCGACAAGGACAACAACAAGGTGATCACCTTCGAGTTCGAGCAGGCACTCAACCCCGAGAGCCAGTCGGCCACCTACGTGCAGTACTCGCACGCCCGCGCCACTCGCGTGCTGGAGAAGGCCTCACGCGAGCTACTGCCCACCCCCGGCGACACGTATGACTTCACCTCGCCCGAGGTGAGCGAGACGGCCCTGCTCGAGATCATCGCAAAGCTGCCCGAGGAAGTGGCCCGCGCGGCCGAGGCATACAAGCCGGTGATCATCGCGATGTACTGCTTCGAATTGGCCGATGCCTTCAACAACTTCTACCACAACTGCCCCATCCTGCGCGCCGGCTCGGACGAGAAGGTGAGGGCCAGGCTCGCGCTGACGGCAGCCGCCAAGCAGACCATCGACAACGCGCTCGGTCTGCTCGGGATCACCGCGCCGGACATCATGTAGCTCCCGGGGCAACGCGGAAGGTATGAGGGGTCAGGTTCGCCTGGCCCCTTTCGGTGCGGCCTTGCCTAATCCTGCCGCTCGATCAGGAAGTAACCCGCGTGCAGGCGCAGCGGGCCTATCGCCATGTAGGCCTTGCCGAGCAGCAGGTCGTCGGACTGGGGGTGGACGCGCACGATGTAGTCGCGTATGCGCGAGGTGACATCGAGGGGGCCGTTGCCTCCCTGCCCGTAGTCGAGCAGGAGCGCGTTCAGGTAGGCGTTGTCCGTGCTCTCGGGATCGACCGGAAGCACGCGGTAGAAGCCGAACCGCTTGCGCTTTCCGCCGGTGAGTCTGGCCACCCAGGGCTGCTCGGGGTCGTTCTGCCTGGCGCGTATGTTGTAGCCGAACGGCTGCCTGTCCCGCAGGAAGAAGCCCTTGATGAACTTGCGGATGCCGAGCAGCCCGGGCGCCGCTCCCAGGTTCATCCCCCGGTACTCGCGGCCGACGAGCGCTCCCACGTCGGGCGTCTTGCCGCGCCGCATGAGGGCTTCCAACCTGCGAGGCTTTAGCGCCGCTATCGTGAGGAATGGGGCCGATGCCGTGCCCATGCCGCGCTTGCCGGTCGTGTTCATGGTTTCCAGCCCTCCAGGATGCGCTCGGCATTGCGCGTGGCGAGCGCCATGATCGTCTCCATCGGGTTGATGCCGATGGGCGAGGGAAACAGGCTCGCGTCGGCCACGTACAGCCCCTCCGTGTCGTACACCCGTCCGTAGGAGTCGCATACGTGGCGCACGGGGTCGCCGCCCATACGCGCCGTGCCCATGACGTGTACCGTGCTCAGGTCCATATCCCGCGGCGCAATCTTCATGCCCCGCAACCGGATAGCGTCGTCCGGCGACAGCAGATCGGGCACGCCCTCGAACGGCACTATCACACGGCGTGCCCCGGCAGCAAAGAGCAATTCGGAGAGCAGCGCGGTGCCCCGCACCACCGTGTGCGCATCGCGTTCGGCCAGATCGTACAGGGCGATAGGCTGTCCGTTTGGCAGGAGGCTGACGCGGCCCGCGCCGGTGTCTTCCACCAGCACGCCCGCGCTTACGATGTTGTTGTACTGCCCCATGACCTCGGCCAGGCCGCGCCCGTAGCGTCCGGCTGCCATGGCCAGCAGCCCGGGGGGCAGGTTGACAGCAGCCATGATCAGCCCCTCGTCCTGGAACTGGCGCACCTGGTATGCCTGGTGCACGCCCTTCCAGCCCTCCACTGCCTCGTCGAACAGGGCGATCACCACGGAACTGGGGTGCAGCGTGAGGTTGCGCCCGATCCGGCCCGAGGGCGAGCGCACGCCCGACCGCAACAGCAGCGCGGGTGTCTGAATCGCGCTCGCCGCCAGCACCACTCGCTTCGCCCGCACCTCGAACGGAGAGCTGCGCCGCCCATCCTCGCTCACCACGTAGCCGCTGACCCCCACGGCTCGCTTGCCCCGCATGGTCACGCGCTCCACGCGGCAGTCGGCGAACACCTCCACGCCGAACGACATCGCCCGGGGGATGTAGGACACGAGCGTGGAACGCTTGGCGCCCGTGGGGCAGCCGAAGGCGCAGTTGTTGCAGCCGCCGCAGTGTACCTGGTTGCGGATGTTGGGCACCACCCGCCAACCCTGCCGCTCGGCACCCTCGCGCAGTATCTCCTGGTCGCGGCTGGCGGTGCCGGGGTCCTGGGGCGCGGCCGATACGAACCGCTCGACCCGCTCGAAGTAGCGCTCCATCTGCCCCGGCAGGATGGCCTCCACGCGCTCCTCTCTCGCCCACCGCTCCAGTACCTGCTCGGGAGTGCGCCAGCACATCCCGCCGTTCACCGTGGTCGAGCCGCCCACGCATCTCCCCTCGGCGTAGCTGATGGACGGCGTGCCGATGGTCACCTGCCCGCCGCCGTCGCGGTAGAGCATGCGCGCCATCGCCGTGGCTTCGGCCGTGAACTCCTCGCTGCGGTGGTAGCCGCCCTCTTCGAGCACAATCACGTCAAGTCCGGCCTCGCCAAGCTCCGCTGCGACAACCCCGCCGCCCGCCCCCGAGCCGACCACCACCACGTCGCAATCCAACTGCCCGCCCCGGAAGTCGCGGTTGGTGTGTACCCTCGTCGCGGCCCTGTTGGCCGGGCGAACCGGGGCAGGCACCAGCGGGTCGGGCGCGAGCAGCAGTTGCTCGTGCCGCGCGATATCGGTCGACCACACCTGCAGCCTGCGCCGTGCCGTCTGCTCGATCCACTGTTGCGGGTAGTACTTGAGCCTGCGGTGCACGGCGCTCTGCTCGTAGTAGCCCAGCACGATCAGCCGCTTCAGCACCCTCGCTACGGTGCGGAAGAGCGTCTGCCGCGACGACCACCAATCATGGAAGTAACGCGCACGCGCCCGGAGGGGCAAGCGGGAGAACGTTCGCCCAAAGGGAGGGCGCAGCACGGCCAGTAGCTCGAATGCGCTCAGCCCGGCGAGAAAAGCGGTGCGCTGGCCCGCGCCGAACGACGCCAGCGTCACCTCGACGTGCCGAACGGTAGGCTCGACAAGGCCGAGCCGCGCGGCGCCCGGCCCGCACACGATAGGTATGAGCGCCCTGAGCACGCGCCTGTGCCTGGCGGATAGATAGAAGCCGGTGTGCGTCATGCGGTCCCGCCTGTGGTTGCACGATTATAGCGAAAGGGCCGCGCCACGAGACTTGTCACGGTGCTGCCCTGTTGACCGTGTACGAGAGCGTCCACGCGCCGTGGTCGGGTGTAAACGTCTGCACCTTCCCGCAGCACAGGTCGGCCAACCATCCGGCGTCCCATGTCACCATGTTCGGGCGGTGCGTGCCGCCGGAGGTCAGCTCCACGCCGTCCGAAGGATCGTTCTCGGCATAGCCCGTGATCGACAGGCTCAGGCGCTCGCTGCTCGCGGCAAGCACCGGCACCGGCGGCACGTCCGCGAGCGAGTAGGTGCCGCCGCTCTCGACCGCCGCGAAGTCCAGCAGGCTGCGCCACGAGTGGTTGACGATCGCCTGCATGACCCAGCGGCCGGTGCCCGGGAAGCCAAGCTGGGGCCAGGCGAGGTCGAGGGGAACGCCCGTCGTGTTGCGCGCCTTCCGCCTCAGGTCGTCGTGCACCATGATGCGGTCGAAGGCGACGGCGTAAGCGGCGGGCGGGTTCCGCGTAGGGGCCGCTCCCTCGTAGCCGAGCACAATCTCGAAGTACGCCGACCCGTCCGGCTCGGGCGGCTCGATGCGCACCCTGGCCACGGGTGGAGAGCCTGGCTCGGACTGGATAGTCCAGGTAACGGCAGCGGAAGGCCCAACGGCCACCTGCACCAGCGGGTCCGCTTGCCCCCTCGGGCGGGACGGGAAGTCTACCCGCAAGTCGAGGGGGGCGAGAGGCACGCCCACCATGCCCGGCGCGCTGTTCATCCAGACCTGCAGGATCTTGACCCGTTGCGGCATGCCCGCGATGTCGGCCCGCCAGTCTTCGTACTCGCTTGCCACGACCGCGGCGGGATGGACCTCGGTCCTCGGGTCATGCCCGCAATCGAACACCCATCGCCCCGCGACGGTCACGCGGTCGCCAGGCACAGGCCGGTACTCCACCGGGAACGCCCCCGCCTCCGCCTCAACGTGTAACAGCGTCCACGCGCCGCCTCCGACGGCAAGCCAGGCCGACTCCTGGTCAACCTCCACATCAAGCAGCAGGTCGTGGCT
>DASTEB010000618.1:0-3549 GCA_035710025.1 Chloroflexia bacterium | reverse complement strand
CTGGCCGGTGAGGGTGCCGTAGCCGCAGCCGGGCCTGCCCAGCCTGCCGCTCGCCAGCACCATGTTGATGTATGACAGCACGTTGTTCACGCCGTTGGTCGAGTGCTCGATGCCGCGGGCGTGCATGAGGAAGCTGGTCTTGGCGGTGCCCCAGATCTCGGCGGCCTCTTCGATGCGGGCGGCCGGGATGCCGCACAGGCGCGACACCTTCGCCGGGCTGTAGTCGGCCACCACCTTCGCCATCTCCTCGAAACCGACCGTGCGGTTGGCGATGAAGTCGTGGTCCAGCCAGTCGTTTTTCACCATCTGGTGGAGGATGGCGTTAGCCAGCGCGGTGTCGGTGCCGGGGCGGATCTGCAGGTGGATGTCGGCGGTGCGAGCACTAGGGGTAACACGCGGGTCGACCACGATGTGCTTGCCGCCGCGGTCGCGAGCCTCCCACAGGTACGGCATGGTCAGCGGGTGGCACTCGGCGGTATTGGACCCTGCCGAGAATATCACGTCGGCCAGGGCGATATCGCTCCAGGGGTTGGCCGCGCGGTCCACGCCGAACGCTTTGTTGTTGCCCGCGGCCGCGCTTACCATGCACAGGCGGCCGTTGTAGTCGATGTTACCGGTCTTCGCGGCCACGCGGGCGAACTTGCCGATCAGGTAGGTCTTCTCGGTGGTGAGCGAGCTGCCCGAGTAGATGGCGAAGGCGTTCTGCCCGTCGCGGGCCTGTATGTCGCGCCACTTTTGCACGATGTAGTTCAGAGCCTCGTCCCAGGTGCAGCGCTCCAGGGGGCTGTTCTTGCCGCCCTTGCGCATCATCGGGTAGGTGAGGCGCTGGGGGTGGTTGATCTGCTGGTAGGCGACCACGCCCTTGGGGCACAGGCGGCCCTTGTTCACCGGGAACTCGCGCGGCTGGATGCCGAACACGTGCCCTTCGTTGTCCACCTTCAGGTTCATGCCGCACTGCATCCCACAGAAGGGGCAGTGGGTCGGCACCAGCCTGGCCGATTGCTCCGAGGTGGTCCACTCGCCGGTGGGCTGCTGGTACACCGAGCGTACCGCCGCATCGCCTACACCGATTTCGTTGGGGTTTGTTGCCATTTGGTAGCCTCGAATCTAATGGTTATGAAACGCAAAGGCGCAAAGACGCAAAGGTTCTTGGAGTTTGCGCTTGTACTTGCCCGAGTACCGATGCAGTCCCTTTCATTCTCTGCGGTCCTTTGCGCCTTTGTGTTTAGACGGTCACTCGTGGTTCTTACCTACATCTATCTTATGCGCGCTGCTGCAGGTCGTACGTGCGCTGCCTCACACAATCAGGAGGTCGAGGGCACGCCGGGGCGGACGTCGGCGTCCTGCTCGCCCGCTATTTCGGCCACGGGCGAGGTCGGCTGCGAGAATACCGGCTGCGGCAGGTTGCCCGGGTTGACCCACCCGCGGCCCGACAGGCCGGTGTAGTGCTCGGCCCGGATCACGCGCTTGCAACGCGCGCAGTAGTCCTGCCAGTGGTGCCCCTCCTCGGGCAGCCAGAAGTTGTACCCCACGCCCTTGAGCGAGTCCTTCACGTCCTCCACGTGGATCTGCATGCCGAAGGGCCGCCCGCACCGCGCGCAGTTCTTCATCCCCTGCTCGGCGCCTACCGCGTAGTAAAGCTCGACGCCCAGGCTGGCGGGCCGCTGGATGATGTGGAACAGCTTGCCGAAGGGCAGGTACAGGATCAGCATGATCACGAGGAACTGGTGGGTCAGCGTGATGGGCCAGTGCGCCCAGCCCTCGAAGAACAGGTCGACTATCGTGAGCATGATGCCGGTGATCGAGATCGCCATCAGCAGGTGCAGGGGCAGCAGGTCGAACAGCACGCGCTGCTGCGCCCTTGCCCCGCGGTCGCGCCAGCGCCGGTAGTAGGCGATGCTCACGCCGAGGATCACCAGCGCGGCCGTGTAGTCGAGCGCGTGGAAGGTGTTGAAGCCGACCGGACCGAACGCGTCGAACTCGAACAGGGGGAAGCCGAAGACGTGCATCTGGTAGTGCTGCGGCCCTGTGGCTTCGAAGTAGACCCACCCGAAGGTGAGGGGGAAGGTGATCGCGAAGCTGAGCATCACTCCCCAGAAGAGCGACTGGTGCATGACCCAGCGCAGGGGGCTGCGGGGGCGCACGAACGTCTGGAAGAGCAGGTTGCGGAAGAAGGTGCTGGGGATGACCCAGAAGTAGCGCCGGAAGTTGCGCCACGACAGGAAGAACTGCCAGCTTCGCTTCCACATGATGCGCGTGCTGGGGCGCATGAGCCACGTGCCGTAGTGGAAGCCGATGGCGAATGCGCCGAACAGGCTGGCGATGGCGTAGCCGGTGAGCGCCGGGTCGAAGTGGGCCAGCATGCGCGAGCCGAGCATGATGGCGAGCGCCAGCAGCGCCATGGCGGCGAGGCCGATCAACGAAGCACGGGTGGTGGTAGCGCTGCGCGAGTAGATGGGGCGCGCAACTTCATTGTCGAGTACTGCCATCTTCTCTCCTCTGTGAAGTATTCAGTTGGCGGCACCGTTCGCTATGTCTGCGTCGTGCGAGGTGTTCTCACCGTAAGATCACCTGCGCGGCACTCTTCGCAGTAGCCTCAGTTCGGAGTGTGTGCCGGCAGCGAGCGCGGCGCGGGGGCGGTGTCTTTTTGATTGCCAGACCAGACAGTTTACCAGTGCAAGGTATACAGACAGGTAAAAGGCGCGTTGATAATCCGTTAACAAGCCCGCATTTTCATGAGCTTTTTACGCAATTTTACCTTTTCGTTGACCCGCCCGTGCAATAATCTGCGCACGCATACCCGGACAGTAGAGGCCAGTATACCATATACCGCGAGCCGGGTCACCGCTCTCTTTAGCCTCGCGTGCAAGTGCCATGCCCGGCGAACAGTGGGCTTGACCGGGCGGGGTACAATAGGGGACTGCAATCTTACCTGAGTGTCCGGTAGCACAACGCCTATGTTACCTCTGCTCGAGCTAGTTGCCCTGGCGGGCGTGACCGGTCTGGTACGCCTGTGGTTTCTCAAGCCCGCCGACCCTCCGACCGCGGCCGGGGCCGCAGTCATGGCCGTGGGCATCTTCGGGCTTGGCGCGCTCCAGAGACTGCCCCCTCCCTTCCCCTCTCTGACCCCCCTCCTGGCAATCGAGCTGCTCATCGTGTGGGTCTACATCGCCTGGCGGCTCGTTGCCGCCTATGCCGGGGGCCGCTTCCACGTGCATATCTCCGACCCGGTGGGCTGCTTCGCCATCGGTACGTGGGTGGCGGGCACGACGGTAACCGCCTCGCTCATCAACTCCAGCATCGCCGAGTGGCGCGCCCTGGCCGTCACGCTCGACCTCGCGGCCCTGTTCATGTGGGTGTGGTACATCTGGCTCATCACGCGCAAGTTCCGCGATATCGCCAGGGGCGTGGTGAAGACGCGGGTCACCGGACGCATCCTGCTGTCCACCGTGAGCACGCAGGCGCTGCTCGTAGCGGCCGAGCAGATCTTCCCCGGGCAGACGGCGTCGTGGATCTCGCTCGGCCTGATAGGGCTTGGCCTGCTGTACT
>DASTEB010000617.1:0-3792 GCA_035710025.1 Chloroflexia bacterium | reverse complement strand
GTGATCGCCCTCAGCGGGTACCACGACGAGGCGCGAGTGCAGGCGGCGCTCGAAGCGGGAGCTATCGGGTACCTGTTGAAGAACGTGTCGGCCCCGGCGCTGGCCGATGCGATAGCATCGGCACACCACGGCCGTCCCACGCTCGCCCCCGAGGCCACCGAGGCGCTGGTGCGCGCAGCCACCAACCCACACCGGGCAGATCAGGAGCTGACCCCGCGCGAGCAGGAGATCCTCGAGATGCTGGCCTCGGGGCTGAGCAACCACGAGATCGCACAGAAGATGGGCCTGAGCCGCTCGACTGTCAAATTCCACGTGAGCAACATACTCTCCAAGCTTCACGTGTCGAGCAGAACGGGGGCTGTCGCGGTGAGCCTTCAGAACCACCTGGCCAGGTGACCAGTGGCGAGATAGCCCGCCCGGCCCACCGCCCGATCACCCTCCCGGCCCTGATGCACGGACGCGGCGTCAGTTTACACTGGTGCGGAAGCGAATTTGCGGACGGAGTCCGGCACCCACGCCCACGTACCCCGCTATGACAGGTACCGGCTCTCCGCGCCAACAGATCGGAGGGTAGGTTATATGAACGGCAAGCTCTACAGAAGCCGCACCGACAGCATGATAGGCGGGGTGTGCGGCGGCCTGGCCCGCTATTTCAACCTCGACTCGGTGCTGGTCAGACTCTTCTTCATCCTGCTCGTGTGGAGCGGGATGTCGATCCTCGCCTACATCGTCCTGTGGATCATCATGCCCCTTGAGCCCCAGGCAGCGGGAACGCCCGAAGGCGCCCGCGAGCCTGAGCCTTTCCAGCCGACACCCGCGGCGTCCGGGCAGACCGGCCTGCTGGTCGGCGGGTTCCTGCTCGTTGTGGGCGTGATCGCCCTCGTGCAGAACTTCTTCGGCTGGATCACCTGGCTCAACTTCGGCACCCTGTGGCCCCTGCTCCTCGTCGCGCTCGGCATCGCCATACTGTGGCGGGCGGGCGGCGGGCGCTGGCAGGCCAGGTAGCTTCGCGGCGAGTACTCAGCAGTCTCTGAGGAGGACGCGGCTCGACGCCGCGAAAGGAAGAAACGATGAAAGTGGAAACCCCTGGTAACGGCACAGGCCCGGGCACCCCGACGAAGCCGGTATCCGAGTCTCTGCCCGAATGGTCTACGAACTGGCCCCCGCCCGGCGAGCAGCCTACATCCACGCCGGAGCAGGCGCGCGCCGCCCTGCAGGACTACGAAGTGAACCCGGCGCCCGAGACGGCGGCCCGTTACGCCCCGCCCGAGACACCGGCGCCCGTGCCCGCGTTCACGCCTACATCCGGGCCTGCCACGACGCCCGTCGCGCCGTACACACCGGCCCCCGCGCCCACGCCCACCTACGTGGCCCCGGTGCGCGAGCGCCCCAACGAATCGTCCGGCCTCATCTGGCCGATCCTGCTGATCGTGGCCGGCGGCATCCTGCTGCTAAACACGCTGGGCGTACTGTCGTGGACGGTATGGAACGGCATCTGGCGGCTGTGGCCTCTGGCCCTGATCTTCATCGGCCTCGAGCTGCTGTTCGGCAGGCGCTCTCGGCTCTTCTCCTACGTTCTCGCCGGCCTGCTCATCGTCACGGTTGCCGGTCTCGCGATGGCCTGGTCGGTCATGCCGTGGACCGGCGGCACGATAAATACCCAGAGCATCTCCCAGCCGATTTCGGGGGCGACCTCGGCCGACGTCGAGATCAGCCTGGGCGTGGGCAACCTGACCGTCAATCCGCTCGCCAACGCGGGCGGCGACATCATGCAGGGCACCATCGCGGTGGGGAGCAACGAACGGCTGGAGCGCAACTACACCGTCAATGGCGGCGTGGGTAAGCTGACCCTCATCAACAGAGGGCTGGAAGGGGCCTGGTTCGGCAACGCATCCGCCGGACCGCGTGACCATGTTATCAACATCAACCCCGCCGTCCCCCTGACCCTCAGGATCGACGGCGGCGTGGGCGACAGCAAGCTCAACCTGGCCGACTTCAACCTGACCCGGCTGCAGGTGAGCAGCGGCGTGGGCAACGTCGAGATAGCGCTGCCCGGGAACGTGAGCGGCACGTCGAATGTCTCCGTAAGTGGAGGCGTAGGCGACGTGACGGTGAACGTGCCCGAGGGAACCGCCCTGCGTGTGCAGGCGTCGCAGGGTGTAGGCTCGCGGAACTTCCCCTCGTCCTACACAAACGATGGGGAAGTATGGACCTCGCCCAACTACGACACCGCAGCCAACCGCATGAACATGCAGGTGTCGGGCGGTGTCGGGTCGCTCCACGTGCGGGAAGTCGGCAGGTAACGGGTAACGGCTCGCTACAACTAACGTCAAGGAAGGAGCACACTGAGATGTTCAGCCGATCACTTTCGGGTAGGATCCTCGCTCTCGCCCTCGTCTTCGCGCTGATGCCCGCCGTACCGGCGCTGGCGCAGCCCGCGGAAACGCCCGATGAGGTAACAGCCAACTTCTACGAGTGGTACACCGGCTACCCGGCGAGCGCCGGGGGCAACAGCCCGCTGGCCGATCACGCCTACAGGCAAAGCCCCTACCTCACCGCCGACTTCGTCGAGCGGGTGGACGGTATACTGACCTCGTTCACGACGGGCGGGTTCGACCCCTTCCTGTGTGCACAGGACGTGCCCGAGCGGTTCGAGTTCGACCCCGCCTCGATCTCGGACGGCCGTGCCAAGGTTACGGCGCGTGGTGTATACTCAGGCGGCGATAGCAGCTTCGTGGTCGGCCTGCGCCTGGAGAACGACGCCTGGAAGATCTGGGACGTGACCTGCGCGCCGTCCGAGGTCGGCATGCCGCGCACCGGCAACGGCGACTTCGATTGGTCGTGGGTCGTCGGCGGGGCGATCGCGCTGCTCGCCATCGTATACATCGGGGCCGGCATCATGGTGGTGATGAGGCCGAACGTCAAGTAGGCCACCGCGGGTGCCGGCCCGAGAACCAGGAGAACCTGACTTGTCGTCCAAGCTGGTACCCAAGATCATTCTGGAAGGCACTCGCCTCACGCTGAAAACCGATATCGCGTTCGCGCTGAACGAGCACCCACGCATCGTCGGCCCGCGCAAGTACCGCTACCACTCGCCCCTCATCTCGGGCGAGTGGTGCGCGTTCACCAACTACCCGTGGGGCCGCGGCCTGATCAACTTCGAGCCTCAGGAAGAGGCGCTCGCCATGGAGACCTACGCCACGTGGCTGCGCCTCTTCCAGCTTATGCGCTATTACTCCTGGATCGTGGACAGGTTCCACATCTCCACCCGGGCCTACCAGATCCAGACCTACGGCAAAGACTACGACTTCCGGTGGCTTGAGGAGGGGCTGCACGAGCTTGGGTTCCACCTAGTGCTGTGTACCCGCACGCCCGAGTCGTTCGCGGCCGCCCGCGAGGAGCGCCTCAAGGTGTCGGGCAACCCCTCGCAGTACGACGACCTGGGCGTATTCATCCGCGAGCAGGATCTGATGCGCCGCCTCGTGAGCGAGTCGATCCTGCCGGTGTTCGAGCTTGACATCTCGGACAGCGACGTGCCCCGCGCCGCCGGCCGCATCGCCGACTGGCTGGAGTCCACCGGCGGGTTGTACGCGAAGGCGTAAGGCTCAAATCGCGAAGCACGGCATAGACTTAATTGCCATTCCCGCTCTTGGCCGTCTACCGGTTCTGCTCAAGCTCGGCGATCAACGCCTTCATTTCGGCAATCTCCTGCCGCTGGCTTTCGATGATCTGATCGGCAAGCTCCCGGACTCGCGGGTCCGAGATGTTGGCGCGCTCGCTGGTCAGGATCGC
>DASTEB010000616.1:0-10737 GCA_035710025.1 Chloroflexia bacterium | reverse complement strand
GACCTCGTGCCACGCGAGCGCAGAGGCACTGCTCTCGGATGGTTCACCGGGCTGACGGGGTTCGCGGCGCTTCCCGCCAACCTGCTGGGCGGTTGGCTCTGGTCGGCGGTTGGCCCGCAGGCGACCTTCCAGTGGGGCGCGTTCATGGCGCTCATCTCGGTCGCGCTGCTGGCTGCCTGGATGCCCTGGCTGCGCCGGGGGTACGCCCGCTAGCCCAGCCTGCCGCGCAGCCGCCAGGCGAGGCGGGTCAGGGCGAGAATGGTGCCGCCGATGCCGTGTGGGCCGTAGGGCACGTAGGAGCGCAGGTAGGTTATCTTGGCGTCGCGCATTTCGGCGACGAACACCTGCGAGAACTTCTGCTCCAGAGGCCCGCGGATGACGTGGTGTGTGTCGACCTCGGCCACGATGGTGTCGCCGTCGGTCCAGGTGCGCCTGATGTTGAACCCCGGCTTCTCCAGAGTGCCTAGCGCCCAGCGCATCCCACGGGTGATGGCCTTGCGCCCGCGCATCTCGGGCTGGGGGTAGTGCGGGTCGATGAAGACGGCGTCGGGCGCGAGCATCGCGAGGCCGCGCTCGATGTCCTTTGCCTCGAAAGCGGCGAGTATGTCACGCAAGAGGGTCTCGGGGTCGCTCATATCGTTCCCAGGAAGATATGGAGAGAACGCAGGGTTGTGTTCCCTGCGTTCTCTGTGTCCGTGAGGTTGACTAGTCCAGGATGCGGAGCGCCTCTGCCACGATGTGATCGGGAGAGGGCATGACTGCCTTCTCGCCCGAGGGGCCGTACGACACGCGTGACATCTTGGGGTGAACCCGGCCGATGGGGCCGTGGAGGTGGTGCCACCAGTTCTGCGCGATCTCGGCCGCGACCGAGCTGCCGAACCCGCCGATGGGGCGGTCCTCGTCGACTACCATAACGTGCCCGGTCTTGAGTATCGACTGGCGGATCGTCTCGCGGTCGTATCCGGCGTCAACCGTGCGCAGATCGATGATCTCGGCACTGACGCCGTAGGACTTCTCCAACGTCTCCGCGGCGACCATCGAGCGAGGCTGCAGATTGCCGTAGGTGACGATAGTGAGGTCGGTGCCGGGCCGCGCGATTCGGGCAAGGCCGAGCGGCACGCGGTAGTCGGGGCCGGGGTAGTACGAGCGTGCGGGCTTGGCCTCGTAGAGCGACTTCGGCTCGAGGAACACGACAGGGTCACCCGAGATGAGCGCCTCGCGCAGCAGGCCGATGGCGTCGGAGCCGAGCGAGGGCACTACCACGCGCAGGCCCGGGTAGTGCGCGATGGGGCCGACGCCTGCCTCGGAGTGCCAGATAGCGCCCGCGCCGCCCAGGTAGTCGCCGTAGGCCACGCGGATCACCATCGGGCAGGCGAAAGTGCCGTTTGAGCGCCAGCGCAGGGTCGCGATCTCGTCCACGAGCTGCTGCCAGCCGGGGTGGATGTAGTCGCGGAACTGCACTTCAACCAGCGGCAGGAAGCCCGCGAGCGAGTAGCCCATGGCCGTGCCCAGGATTGTCGCCTCGGCCAGCGCCGAGTTCCATACGCGGTCAGGGAACGCCTTGCCCACGCCGCGGGTGACGTGGAACACGCCGCCCTTGCCCTTGAGCTTGCCTGTCGGGTCGGGAACCGGGAAGTCGGCCACGTCCTGCCCGAAGATGATGATGCGGTCGTCCTTCTCCATCTCCTCGATGATCGCCCGCGTGATCAGGTCGCGCATGGGAATCGGCTCGGTGGAGGTGTCTTCCTTCAGGGTAGACGCTACATCCTCGGTGAAGCGGGTGACGCGCAAATCGTATGGGGTCGACGTGATGTGCCAGGTGATGGTGTCGGCGTCTTGCTTCGGCTCGGCCACCGCCTTCTCGGCCGCGCCGCGCACGTGGTTGACCACCAGCGCGTCGAGCGCCTTCAGCTTCTCTTCGTCCACGCCGTTGTCCACCAGCAGGCTCTTCATGCGCACCAGCGGGTCGCGCATCGCCTCGTCGGCAAGGTCGTCGGCCGAGCGGTAGTAGGCCTGGGTGTCGGCCGAAGAGTGGCTGAGGGGCCGGGTGACGTGAGCGTGGATGAAGACGGGACCTTTGCCGGTGCGCAGGTACTCGACCGCTTTGCGCGCCGTGCGGAATGCCTCGAGGAAGTCGGTGCCGTCCACCTCGAACATCTCCATGTGGTGCTCTTCGCTAAGGTGCGAGTAGCGGCTGTACAGCTTGGTGGCGTTGCCGCCCGGGATGTTCGCCGTGACGGGCGTCGAGATGGCCCACTCGTCGTCCTCGATCACAAACATGACGGGGGCCATGAAGCGCACCGCGTCGCGGATCGCTTCCTCGACCTCGCCCTCGGAAGTCGTGCCGTCGCCTATTGACATGTACACGAAGGCGTCGTTGTACCCGTCTTTGGCCGAGCGGCTGACCTTCTTGCCCAGCTTGCGCTCCAGCTTCAGCCCCTCGGCGTAGCCCGCGGCGGGAAGCGCCTGCGAGCCGGTCATGGTGGAGCCGGTGGGGAAGTTGAAAGCCACTGAGCCGAAGTGGCTTGACATCTGGCGGCCGCCCGACATCGGATCGAAGCGCGAGGCCACCGACTGGCGCGTGATGTCAAGGAGCGAGATGCCGCTCCACAGCGCGAGCGTCTGGTCGCGGTAGTACGGGAGCTTGGCATCGTCGGGGCGCATGTGGTGGGCAATGGCGGCGTTTATCGCCTCCTTGCCCGCGCCGGCGATAGAGAACCACAGGTTGCCCGTGCGCTGGAGAAGACCCTGCATGTGGTCGATCTCCCGGGAGGTGCGCATGGCGGTGTAGATGGCCATGAGGTCCGAGAGGGAGAGGCCCTCGAACTCGGCCTTCGTCTTGTCGCGGCCCTTCGGCTCCTTGCCGAAGATCTGGTCGACCAGGCCGTAATAGAACGCGCGCCGCTCCTTCAGCAGCTCCTCGGGAGAAACGTCCGCGCGGCCGTCTGACTCGGCGCCTGCCTGGCGTGTATCGGTGCTATACTCGATCAATGATATGCCTCCATCTGCCCGGATGCTTTTCGGGCTAGTGGAGGCAGCGTCAATGTCAAACTGGGGGAACGAAAACGACAACGACCGCGCTACCGGCACCAGCCCCGGGAACCCTTTGGATATTGTGCCTGAGTGTGACGCCGTTGTCATGGACATTATAGCCCATAATGAGGGGGCCGCGTCAAGTGTTCCGCAGGCCCTGGGACGCCTGAGCCGCAACGGGAGGTACAGCCGAGCCGATGAGTGAGAACTTGAACGAGTACATGAGGTCCAACCGGGACCTGTGGAACGCCTGGACCGAGCTGCACGAAAAGTCATCGTTTTACGACATCGAAGGTTTCAAGGCGGGACGGTCTACCCTGCATGACGTTGAGAAGGAGGAACTTGGGGAGGTAGCGGGCAAGTCCCTACTTCACCTGCAGTGCCATTTCGGGCTGGACACTCTGTCGTGGGCCAGGCTCGGCGCCCTCGTTACCGGGGTCGACTTCTCAGACAAGTCTATCGCCCTTGCGCGGTCGCTGAGCGCCGAGTTACGCATACCCGCGCAGTTCGTACACTCGAACATCTACGACCTGCCGGGCAACCTGTCCGGGCAGTTCGACATCGTCTTCACCTCGTATGGGGTGCTGTGGTGGCTCCCCGATCTACAGAGTTGGACGAAGGTAGTGACGCACTTTCTCAAGCCCGGGGGCACTTTCCTGGTCGTGGAGTCTCACCCCATGGCGATGGTCTTCGATCCGGACGATGCGGGCGAGCTAACGGTGGCGTACCCATATTTCCCTGTGACCGAGCCGCTCAGGTTCGACGTAAAAGGCTCATACGCGAGCGATTCTGACTACCGCGGCGTGGAGTACGGCTGGCCCCACAGCATGGGTGAGTTAGTCAATGCGCACGTCGCCGCGGGCCTCAAGATAGTGTCGCTGCGGGAGTTTCCCTTCCTCGCGTGGAGGATGTTCCCCTTCATGGAGCAAGGAGCGGATGGCTGGTGGCGGCTTCCCGGCCGGATGGTGCAGATTCCTCTGATGTTCTCGCTCAGGGCCGTGAAAGGAGGCTGACAAAACTTCGCCAGCCTCTGGGCTTCTGCGCTATGGCTGCAGCAACGGGCCGCGTCAGGCGCGCTGCCTCTGCGTGCTATCGTCCCGTGCCGATCAGGAACCGGTTGCGCGCTGGCTGGTACCGGCTGTTGGCCGACCAATCGTCGATCACGTTGCCCGAGGCGTCGGCCACGACGCGGTGGATGCTCGAGGTGAAGCCGTCCTGCGCGTACTCCACGCGCACCTTGCCCGAGCTGGCCGGAAGCTCCGAGGAGTACTCCACGACTTCGGCCTGGCTGGTCTTGACGATATTGGTGATCACAGGGTCGCTGATCTGCACGCTCCAGCCGGGGTTGGTGCCCCAAAGCTCGAAGCGGATGTTGGGCTTGCCCCAGGTGGCCTTGACCAGGATCCAGTTGCCGGTGTTGTTCTTGAAGCGGAAATCCTTGTAGGGCGGGGCAATGGTCGCGTCGAGGCCGCGCAGGCCGGTCGGCGCCTGGCCGTATGTGGAGATCCAGTAAGAGTGCCAGTTGCGCTCCACGATCTCAAGGCCCCCGCGGAAGACGGCGTGGAACAGCGTGGTCGACACCTGGCAGATGCCGCCCGCCTCGGCCGGAACTGTGGTCAGGCCGCCCTGGCCGTTACCCACGATGGCGAAGCCCATCTTGTACCCCGCGGCAAGAGTGAGGTCGCCCACCGCCTCGCTGGTCGAGAAGATGCCGCCGGGCGGGATCAGCTCGCCGTTGATCTTGCTGGTGCCAAGCTCGACGTTGTGCGCCCGGTTGGCCGAGGAAGTCGCATACGATGTCTGGCCGTAGGCGAGCATGTGCGGCGTCTGGATGTTGCTCAGGTCGGCGTCCACGATGGTGGGCGGCGTGACGATGGTATCCAGCTCCACCTGCAGGCGGTCTCCGCCCGCGTACCCCTCGATTGCGGCTACCGCCCGCTCCACCGACTTCGCAACGTCGACCTTCAGCCCGTCCCGCGCCTCTGCGACCTTGGTGGGCGCGCCGTTCACCATGCGGAAGCGAGAGTCCTGCGTCGGCCGATTAATGTAGCCCGCGACGCCCGCCACGCGGTTGGCCAGCACATCCTCGTCAACTACAATCTGCAGCGGGCCGGGGCCACCCTGGGCAGGGGCCACGTCTATGAAGCCCGTGACCGACGTGCCGCGAAGGATGTAGCCGTCGTCGCGGAAGTACAGGCGCATCCCCTCGGTGACGAGCGAGTTGGCCTTGTCGAACACCGGGCGCACCTGGTCGTTGTGTACCGCCGGCGAGATGGCTTTCATGGGCAGGGTGACGGCGCGCTCCTCGGGCACGGCGGCTGTCGCCGCCTTCTGGATAGCCGCGACGGCGGCGGGCACGTCAAGCTCCGAGCCGTCGGCTTCCTCGCCCATGGTAACCTCACCCCGGCCAACGGTGACGGAAGCGTCAACCGGCGCCACGTACACCTCTTCGGCGATGGGGCCGAGGAAGGCGGCGATCTGCTCGCCGTCGAGGGCGGCAACCGGGCTGCCTGACGACTGGTCGAGCGTGAGCATACCGCGAAGGTTGGCCGGCTCGACGGCCCACGCCGTTTCGCCCGACTTGAGCACGACGGACTGCTCGGTGAGCAGCAAGGCGTGGTCGTGGGTGGCTTGCAGCGCGGCCTCGGTGACCTCGGGGGCGTCCTCCACCATGCGGGCGGAGACCTCCGCGATCGGCACGCCGGCGATTGCGGCCGCGAGCGCCGACCTGAGGGCCTCACGGTCCAGCAGGCTTCCTACGGAAGACGGAGTGACGCGCACAACGCCGTCCTCGCCCTTCTCAAGGCGCGAGTCGACGGCGGGCCGGTCCACATCCGCTGCGATCCGCGCGACTATGGCTTCGAGCCTGGCCGGGTCGTACTGGAGAGAGGGAGTAACCCTGGCGCCGCCGAAGAGCGTGCGCACCTGGCTGCCCAGGTCGGCGACGAAGTTGCCTGTGCGGCCAACGGCGAGGGCAGTGTCAACCGTGCGGTCGACATCTGCGGCGAGGCCGATGTCGGCGGGAGAGAAGGTCCAGTCACGACCGTCGCCTGCTACCCGAATGCTGTCGGGCGGATAGCCCACGGTGGCCGAGGTAATACTTGCCCGCGCCTCGTCGCGGGATAGCCCGCTGACGTCAGTATTGAGCACCTTCACGCCCTGGTAGACGCGCCCGCCGTGGCTGGCCTGGTACCAGACCGTCAGGCCCGCCAGCAGCACAAGCACAGCGGCGAGGGCAACGGCGATGTATTTGATGGGATTCTGTCTTGACTTCCGGCCTGTGGACCGGCGCTCAGTGTCCGTGGGGCCAACGTGCGCGGCATGTACCATGGGGGGCTCGGCGATACCGGGGCGCTGCATGACGTTACTTCTCCAATTACGAGTATGAATGTCGGGTATTTATGGGCGGAAGGACAGGCTTGATGTAATTAACGTGGGAGTTGCGGTAGAGGTCGCGGCGCTTTCGGGCACAAATCGCCCTCGGGAAACATCCGCGGTCACGGGGCTTATCTTACCATACCATCCGGCCTCCAACAAGAGGAAATTGGTCCCGCCGAGATGTCACACGTGCGGTGAGACGAGGTGCGCCCTGCACTCGGGGGAATCAATTCGCGTGCCAGCAGCGGGGGCTTTGGGGTAGAATGTTGGGGTTAAGCAACAATCGAAGTAGTGCGCCCCGCGCATTACTCCCACGGAGAAGAGCATGTCCCTGAACCTCGGCATAGTCGGCCTTCCGGCCTCGGGCAAAACCACCCTGTTCAACGCGCTCACGGGCAGCCACGCGCAGACCGCGGGCTACACGTCGGGCGACCAGCCGAACGTGGCCGTGGTCAAGGTGCCGGACCCGCGCCTTGGCGTGCTGGCCGAGATGTACCACCCGCGAAAAGTCACGCCCGCCGACGTGCAGTTCACCGACGTCGCGGGGATGTCTTCGGCCAAGGAAAAGGACTCCAAGGAGCCGATCAGCCGCCAGGTGCTTGGCTTCCTCAGCGGAATGGACGCGCTGGTGCTGGTGGTGAGGGCGTTCGAGAACGCTGCCGTGCCTCTGCCGGAGGGCGTGGCGGGCGTGGACCCGGCCCGCGACGTCGAGTCGGTGATGCTGGAGATGGCCTTTTCGGACATGGGCATCATCGAGCGCAGGCTGGAGCGCCTCAAGGGCGAGATACCGAAGATGAAGGGTGTCGAGCGCGAGCAGCGGGAGCGCGAGCAGGAAATTCTGAGGCGCATCGGCCCGGCGCTCGAGGAGGGCACGCCCATCCGAGATATGGGCCTGAACGAAGAGGACGAGCGCGCCGTGCGCAACTACGGCTTCCTGACGGCAAAGCCTGTGCTCGTGGTGGCGAACCTGGGCGAGAACAACCTCGACCAGGCAGAAGAAGTTGAAACAGATATCCGCTCTCGCCTGGGCGCGGCAGGCCCACGCACCGACGTGATAGCCATCCCGGCTCAACTGGAGATGGAGATCGGCCAGCTAAGCGAGGAGGACGCCGCCGAGTTCAGGGAAAGCATGGGCGTTGGCTCGTCGCGGCTGGGAGAGGTTGTGAGCAAGTCCTACAACCTCCTCGGTCTGATCAGCTTCCTCACGACGGGCGAGGACGAGGTGCGCGCCTGGACCATACGCCGGGGCACTAACGCGCAGAAGGCAGCGGGCACCATCCACTCGGACCTGGAGCGCGGCTTCATACGCGCCGAGGTCGTGCACTACGATGACCTGATTAGCGCGGGCAGCATGGCCGAAGCTCGCAAACACGGCACGCTCCGCTCGGAGGGCAAGTCCTACATCGTCAAGGACGGCGACGTGATAAACGTGCTGTTCAACGTGTAGGCGACGCAATCCGTATAGCGAATGCTACAGATCTTGGCGAGAGTTCACTCGTCACCGCTGACGAGTGAGCCGGACAGACAATGTTCGATCGCCCGGACGTGTGTTCGACGGATGCGGAAGGCCGGGGAGAGTTGCCTCTCTCCGGCCCCGCGCTGCGATGACGGAGTGTCCTTGTCACCTGGAGGTTGGGCGCTGACCTCCGTCCTCGCTTCGTCCGTATTGCGCTAACGTACCCTGACGTTCACATCAACGTACGCCAGTCCTGCCTCTCCCACAGTAGCCCCCGCGACTACGTGACCGGGGTTGATGTTACCCGGGTTCGCAAGCAGCGTCGAGGAAGTGAACTGCGTGTTGGAGCCGGACTCGAGCACGAACGTCAGCCTGTAAATACCGTTGCCGTCGTTGGCCTGCTTTGTGCTCCAGTTGTAGCCGTAAATGACGCTACCGCCGGCGTTAATCTCCGCCGAGTAGCTGCCATCACTCGTGTGCAGATTTACGACAGGATCGCTGACGTCACCGGTCCACCTGTTCGCCACCGGATCCCAGGCCAAGGTTGGGGTTTCGCTGGTTATCCGCTGGATCACGAAGTGAGCGTTGTTGCCGTATACCGTCGCATCAAAGCCAAGGCCGCTAGCCGAGTCGGTCTTCACCGTCCGTGGGTTGATCATCGTGCCGCTACCTGGATACAGTCCGGTTGAAGTGCCGTAGTCGGTGCCCTGGATTTCGTTGATTGACTGGTCGGTGCCGGGCACCGCGCCGCTCATCTTGAGCGCGCCGAAGACCGGCTGGTTCGCCCAGCCGAAGTCTGCATATAGACCGTCCGCCCACAATTGAGCGCCGAGGGTGGTGAGGAGCGCCTCATCCACAACTTGAAGCAGCGACACCTCGGTGCGGATCTGCTTCTGCTTAATCTGCGAGGTTGACTCAAGCAGGTCACCAAAGTCGACTGCTGTCACTACGACAGGACTGTTGACGACGGGGTCGTACACCTGCCACCGGTTCTGTGCTCGCTCCTGCAACCACCAGAGGGTGCTTTCGCCTACCCAGATCCGCTCGCCGGTCTCCTCATCAATACCGAGGTTCTGGCGCGCATAGTAGCACAGTATGTCTAGCGGGACCGGGCTCCCGACCGGAACGCCCTCTTCTGTGACACAGGTCGTTAGGTCGTCAACCTGAGCGAACAGCCAACTGTCTACCTCAAGCCAGTTCGTTGGCTTCCCGTCTGGGAAAATCACCGGGTACGAAAGATTGTTTGTGGCCGCCTCACCTCCGGGCGGCTTGCCTTTGGCTGAGGTTATGAATGTAGTGCTGCCGAGTAGCAGCAAAGCCGCCATGATGGCCGCCAACCACTTGTTGAGCCGCAATGAGCGTTTCATGTCATGCCTCCTGGTTCGAAGGCCCTCTGCGGCCACTACTCGTTCACCGCCTGGACTCGAATCCAGCGTGAGTAGTAAGGTCTTGACAGGGACATTGTAGCCCTATTTCGACCTGACTGATAATGTCCTTTTGTATGGATCGGCAGTAATCAAAGAGTTTAAGGTTAGCCTAATCCATTTGCATGAATTGACAGATCTAATACGGCAGAGGACTGCGGACTCTTGCCCTGGAGACTGCCCATCAGGTGTGCACGCAGCTGACGGACGCGCCGTACTCCACAGCCGATTCCTGTGCCGGGAGGGAGATTCTAGTGCCAACGCGCAGCGTGCTCCAGGGGCAATCCATTCGGATCCTGGGCGCAGCTTATTCCCCGCCGAGGTAGTGCATTATGACGACCTGATCGCCGCGGGGAGCATGGCCGAAGCGCGCAGGGCGGCACCCTCCGTTTGGAGGGCAAGACCTACGGCGTCAAGGACGGCGGCGTGATTAACAGGCTGTTCAACGTGTAAGGCGGGCACACAAGACCCTGATTCGCGAATAGAAGAAGCGCCCGTTGGTGGGCGCTTCGCGTTGCGTGCTACGTGTCTGTGCTTACTGGCTGGTGTGCTCGACGTGGCCGCCTTGGATCTTTCCGCGCCAGGCGCCCGTCTCCGAGCCGCGAGACTCGATGTACTCCTTGTACCGCTTCAGGTCGCCCTCGACCCTGCGCTCGACGACTCCAAGCGCATCGCCGGCCTTCTCCACCAGGCCCTCAGGCTCGTATTCCATCCGTACCGTTACCTCGGTTCGGTCGGCGCCGAGCGGCTGGAAGGTGACGCGGCCGCCGTTCGGGGTGCCCGAAGTGCTGCGCCACGCAATGACGCGGTCCGGCTCCTGCTCGGTGATCTCGGCCTCCCACTTCTCGTCCCTGCCGCCGATTTCGGCGTGCCAGAAGAGGCGCTTGTTATCAAGCTGCTTGACCTCTTTCACCCCCTCCATAAATCGGGGGAATTCCTCGAACTGGGTCCACTGGTTGTATGCGGTCCTGACAGGTACGTTGACTTCGATTTTCTTCTCCGCGTAAGCCATGCCTGTCCTCCTTTCGTTCGCTAATACATACGGTCGCCGCCAGTGATAGTCTCAGCAGATTCTGGGCCAACTCGGCCGGCTACCACACATCGCAAGGGCAGGGCACTGCAGTCTTGCGGGCGATCACACTAACTGCCCGCGTGGATCGTTCGTGCCCGAGGGGACCGCGCGTTCAGGGATTGACCAGCGCCGCGGCGTGGCGATTGTGTTGCTCGACTAACAGGGGCAGGTCGATGCCCAACAGATGCCCGTCCCGCACGCGTACCTTGCCGTTGGTCACCGACAGGTCTACATTGGGCGGCTGGCAGAACACCAGCGAAGCGAGGGGGTCGTGTACCGCCCCGCCAGCGAGGCCCACGGTATCGAGGCGGTAGCCGATGAAGTCGGCCGACATCCCGGGGGCAAGATAGCCGATGTCGTCGCGGCCGAGCACT
>DASTEB010000615.1:0-7034 GCA_035710025.1 Chloroflexia bacterium | reverse complement strand
GGGCGGCGAGGGTGCCGACTACTACAACATCCCCGACGTGCCCTACACGCTCTACTTCTACTCCGGCTACGCGCTGCACGGGGCGTACTGGCACAACAACTTCGGCACGCCCCAGAGCCACGGGTGCGTCAACCTGCCGGTAGACGCTGCCAAATGGGTGTTCGAGTGGGCGCCCATCGGCACGATGGTGGTGTCGCACAAATAGGGCACCCGGGAGGGAAATAACGGAAGCCCCCGCGACCGCAATTGCGATCCGGGGGCTTCTCTGTATCCGGGTAGCGGTGTGTTGAGCGTCTAGCGGCGCCTCATCGTGGCGGCCTTGTAGGCCATCTCATAGTAGCGCGAGGCCTGCTCGTGCTTGCCGCCCGCGGCCAGCACCTGCGCGTACCGCTGGTAGATGTCGCTCGCGTCCTCGCCTGCCTCGCCCGACTCGGCCAGCTTGATCGCCTCGCCGAACAGCTCGTCGCCCCGCTTGGCGTCGCCGCTCTGTCCCGCGACCTCGCCCGATAGCGCGAGCGCTCGCGCCAGCACCGACCCGGCCCTGGGGGCCTTCGCGCCCACGGCCTCGCGGGCCATTGCCACGGCCTGCTCGCCCCGGTCACGGGCGGCATCGAGGTCGCCGCGCCTCACGCTCACGCGGGCCAGGTTGACCAGCACCTGGGCTTTTTCGGCGCCCGAGTTGAGGCTGTCGGCCAGGCCAAGGCTGTTGTTCAGGTAGCCCTCGGCGGCGTCGTAGTCCTCCATCTCGAGCAGCATGTCGCCGTAGCGGCTGCCCATGTTGGCCGCCAGGCGCATGTTGTCCAGCGCCTCGAACAGGCTGATCGCCTTGGCAGCGCTCACGCCCGCCGCGGCATACTGGTTCGCGGCGGTGTGGCGCGCGATACCTTCCCAGAAGATGTTGGCCTGCTTGCCGATACTGTTGACCTCGTCGATCATGTCGAGGGCGCTCTTGTAGGTAGCGATCGCCTTCTCGTTGTCATGCAAGGCCCAGTAGTCGTTAGCGATGTTGCTGTACACGTGCAGCTTGAAGTTGGGGTCGGCGGCAAGCCCGGCCTGTATCGCGTCGAGGCAAGCCTTGTGCTGCTCGAGCGCGGAAAGGGGCTGGTCGGCCTTGTAGTAGGCAAGGCCGAGGTAATTACGGATGCGCTCCGCCGTCTCGGTGTCACCCTGCCGCTGGGCGAGCTGTAGGCCCTTCTGCAGGTAACCGAGCGCGTCGGTGGTTGCGCCTTGCTCCAGCAGCACGCGCGCCGCGAGGAAGTACGAGCGCACCAGCTGCGCCGAGTCGAGGTTGCGGGCGATGTTGTTCGGCCCACCCTCGTCGGGAAGCAGAGTGCGCAGGATCTCCATCGCGCCGTTGTAGTTCTCCTGGTAGATCAGACCCGCGGCCTCAGCGAGACGGAGGTCGAGGTATGCGGGATCGTTCAGCGACGGACCACCCTGGCCTGCGCGCACTCCTCTGCGGCGGCGCACGCGGCGAGGCATCGATTCGGGGTCGAACGGGGCGAAGCCGGGAGCATCGGGGTCGAGCAGGGTGCCCGCGGGCACTTCGAGGCGCGACGCGATTCTCTGCAGGGCTTCAAGGCTCGGTCTAGTTTTGCCCTGTTCGATTGCACTGATGTAACTCTTTGAATAGTCCTGGCCGGCGAGGTCCTGCTGCGTCAGGCCGCGGCGCGTGCGCATCTGGCGGATCCTTTGACCTAGAACCCGCGCGCTCAACGTGGTGACCATAGTAGTGCTTCCCTTTAGACTATTGCCGCGAGCAGGCAGTGCCTGTTGAGATTAGTACTGCTTTACAGGCTCGCAGTCAGCGTCTTAGACCCATAATATCTAGGGCAATATCCTACAACCGGGTGCGATGCTCGGGACTGTTATTGCCTAAGCTCCGGAGTCGTCTGGCACTATTATAGCACGGATATAGCACCCACCGTCAAGGCATAAGTTCAACGATGCTCACCGAAATTGCGCAAATTATCAATGGGCACACGGGCCTGTGTTACTCCAGAGCCGCCGCAGGTCCGCCCGGGCAATGGTGACTTATAGTACTGCGCAGGGTAAATGAATACGCGCTTCCGCCCGGTCAACGCCGGGCGAAACGCGTAAATCGATGTAGGCGAGTATGTGCGAATAGCACACAGGGGTGAGCCGAAGCCCACCCCTGTGCGTTACCCGGCGACGCCGTGCCGTTTACTTGGGCATGTTCTTCAGTGCGGTAAACGCCGGGCGGGGGCTGAAGTCGGGGTTCAGCACCGCCCACGGCACCTTCTCGTCCTCAGGGCCCAGGCCGAGCGTGGAGAAGTTGAGGTTCCACACGCACATCACGCCCATCCACGGGTAGTCGTTCTTGCCCTTCTGGAAGGCGCGCACCAGGTACTGCGCCTGCAGCTCGGGGCTGATCAACTGGCCGTACTCATAGCCGTTGGCTGTGTTGTAGGTCGTCCAGCCGAACTCGGTGAGCCACATCTGCTTGTTGCCTTCGCCGTTCGCGGCCATGACCGCGTACTGCTGCTCGATGCGGCGGAAGTAGAACGAGGCCTTGTTGCGCCAGCACGTGCCCTCTTGATCCGCATACTTGGGCGGGCACGCGCCGGTGCCGGGGTTCTCGGGCCAAAGCTGGTCGGGCGAGTTGCTGTTCGAGCCGGGGTGCGCGCCCAGCACGTCGTAGTAGTCCTTGACCACTCCGCCGCCGTACGCGTACATCTGCTCGAGGTACTTCACGTCGTCCACGGCGAGGTTGACGTCATTTACCTCGGTCGGCGTGAGTGCGCCCAGGATAACCACAGCGGCGGGGTCGGCGTACTTGACGTTGCTGTACCCGTACTTGAGCAGCTCGACATACTTGCCCGCGTCGACCGGGCCGCCGGTCTCGCCCTTGAGGTTCTGCTCGTTCCAGATCTCGTAGGCGGCGACCTTGCCCTTGTAATGGCGGGTCATCATGTACATGAAGTTGCCCAGGTCGAGCGGGTTGGCGGGCATACCGCCCGGGTTCTCGGGCGCTGCCCACCGCGGCGACTTGGCGATAGAGATGATCAGCTTGAGGCCGTGGCGGTTGACTGCCTCGACCACGCGGTCAAGCTCGCCCCAGGCGAACAGAAGGTCCTGACCCTGCTGGTCTTGCCACGCGACCTGCTGGCGCACCCATGTGAACCCTGCTTCCTTCACCTTCGCGAGAACGCGGTCCTTGTCGGTGTAGAAGAGCTGCACGTTGAAGCCATAGCCGGGGTGCTCGCCCTTGAGGGGGAAGTTGGCGTTGAGCTTGCCCGCGCTGAGGTAGCGCCAGTCGCGGTAGTGCGCGCCGATGTTGCCCATCTCGACCTGGAAGCCGGGAGGGTTGGACGGGGTGTAGGTGAGCACGCGGCGCTCGAACGCCTGCACGAGCGTCTCGGCCGGGCGACCGTTGATCTTGATATTGGCCCAGTAGGGGTCGGAGATCGGGCGGCCGGTGGCATAGAACCACGGGGTGTTCAGCTCCTCGGTGACGACCTGGTTGCCCTCGCGGACGGGGCCGCGGGCGTTGAGGAAGTCCCACATCGCCTTGGGGATGTTGTGCTTGGTCACCTCGTCCCAGTAGACGTACTCGGTGCCGGGCACGTTGGCCTTGGAGGGGTCGTTGCCCACCGTGCCGTTGCGGGCGATGGTCGCGGTGGCCTTCTGGCCGGTCTTGTTGGGGTCGGGGTGGTCGCCGCCCGCGTTAGCCTTGCCCACGAACGAAGCGTAGGTCGGCGCCTCGGGGTCGTTGAAGTCGCCCGCGACGTTGACCTCGGCGGGCTTGCGCGTCTCGAACTCGGCATCGCCAAGCTGCATCTGCCCCGAGATCAGCTCGACGGTGAGCAGGCCGTTGGTGACGTAGAAGGGGTTGGTCTTGTCACCGGCGGGATCGTTGATCTCCATGCGGCTCTTGTCCCAGTACTGGACGAGGCGCGTGCCGGTGCCGGTGGGGTCGTCCACGTAGACCTCGCGGGTGGTCCAGAAGGCCTGAGGCCCCCAGTACCACGAGCGGGTAGTGCGGCCGTTGGCCACCAGCGAGTCGGTGCGGTCCCACACGCCCTGGAAGGCCGACGTATCGGGCGGCCTGTCCTGGAGGGAGGGGGCGGCCTGGGCTGCGCCCGGCGGGAGTGAGGAGGGCAGCGCCGTGACCAACAGCATTGCCGCCGCTCCAAGCGAGAAGAGCTTATACCCTTTCAAATCGGACCTCCTGTGTCCTATACCGCGATGGTCGAAATGGGAACGATGATGTAAATGAAGCCGTTCGGGTGTGGTGCGAGAAAATGGGCGCACGCGCGGCACGTGCGTGTTCTACGCAATCTCCCTATTATAACGGGATGCGGGCGGGCAGGTTGTACTGCGTATTACGTACCCGGTTGCGTATCCTGTGACTGCCCGCAATGGACATTATATAGTGGAATACGACGTGGAAAGCGTGAGGAAACATGTGAGTAGGCAGGAGGCAGACGCATAGCCCGCGTAGCGGGCGTAAGAGAATCCCGCGGACCCCGTTTCTTGGGCACGCTGTCAGGGGGCAGAGGCCGATAAACAGGTTGGGCCGGGGCAGACTCCGGTTGGTCGGCACGCCACCTTCCAGTGCCTGACAAAGGCAAGATGGTCCACCCCGGGCTTACGCCGCGGAGCGATTCTCTTACGCCCGCTACGCGGGCTTGGTGCGGTAGCGCAGGTAGATGTTCAGCTTACGGGAACAGCGCCACCTTTGCCGCCTTGCCCTCGTTCATCAGCTTGAACGCCTCGTCGAACTGCTCCAGCTTGAAGCGGTGGGTTATCACGGGGGTAGGGTCTACCATGCCCGAGGTGATGAGGGCCTGGGTCTGGTACCACGTCTCCCAGATGAGGCGGCCCGAGATGCCGTAGATGGTCGCACCCTTGAACACCACGTCGTTCGCCAGGTCAAGCTCGATAGGCCGGGGCGGGATGCCCAGGATCGATACGCGCCCGCCGTTACGCAGCGCGGCGAACCCCTGCTTGATCGCCCGCCAGTTGCCCGACATCTCGCACAGCACATCCACCCCGATGCCCCCCGTCTCCGACATGATCACCTCGACCGGATCGGTAGTCGAGCTATTGATGGCGAGGGTGGCTCCCATCCGCTCGGCAAGCTCCAGGCGCAGGGGGTTGATGTCGGTGGCGTACACCGCTTTTGCCCCGGCTGCTTTCGCGATGCCCACTGCCCACAGCCCGATCGGCCCGCAGCCCGTGACGAGCACCGTCTTGGCAGTCACTGGGGCGCTGAGCACCGTGTACACGGCGTTGCCGAACGGCTCCTGGATGGAGGCGATTTCGGGGGCCATGTCGGGCGGGTTCTTCCAGGCGACCTTGGCGGGCACGGCCACGTACTCTGCGTACGAGCCGGGGCGGTCGATGCCCAGGATCTTCACGCCGGGGTCGACGTTTGCCTGGCAGATCTTGGTCTGGTAGGACGACTCGGTGGTGATGTGGGTCTCGAGCGACACGTAGTCGCCCACCTGAACGTCGCGCACGTTGCGCCCGGTCTCGATGACCTCACCCGAGCACTCGTGGCCGAAGACGAGGGGCGTCTTGATGCGCGACTGCGCCCACGGGTCCCAGTTGTAGATGTGCAGGTCGGTGCCGCAGATAGAGGCTGCGCGGATTTTGACGAGGATGTCGTTGGGCCCTGGCTGGGGGATGTCGGTCTCGATCAGTTCCGCGCCCGGTTCGGGGCGTGACTTGCACAGGGCGCGCATAGTCTCGGCCATGCGAAATGTGCCTCCTCGGTGAGTGTGTCTACCACGGTGTAGACGCTGCGAAAGCGAAGTGCTGCGACCATCCGAAAGTATATCACATCGGGCCACTGGTCAGTTGGCGGTATGACGCATGATAAGCCTGCGATGGGGATTGGGCATGATGCCGGAAGATGCACACTGCGCTCCCACCACTGACCAATGGCACATTATCCCACTATCTCGTTCGTCCTCGCGGCCATGATGAAGTCGTTGTCCGACAGGCCCTTGATGGCGTGGGTGGTGAAGTCGAGGCGTACGCGGTTCCACGAAATGTGGATGTCGGGGTGGTGGCCCTCGGCCTCGGAGAGGTCGGCCACACGGTTGACGAACGCCATCGCCTCGGCGAAGTCGCGGAACTTGAACCGGCGGGTCAGCTTGTTGTCCCCAAGCTCCCAGCCGGGCACCTGCGCCATCATCTCGCGGGCGGTCTCGGGGTCCATCGGGGGCGTGCCTCCCTCGCAGGGCACGCAGTGGCGTTGGGTTAGCGGGGTGTCGTCGTTCACGGCTGATGCCTCCTTTTACGTGGGCAGGAATCGCTACCGCTCAGCCTGCACCCAGAAGCGGTCCTTCTCGGCCACAATCTCGACCGTCCCGTCGAGGTCGGTGCGGTACACGCCCGCACCCGCCGCTTCGAGCCGCTCCAACACGTCGGGCGAGGGGTGGCCCAGCCTGTTGCCCGTCCCCACCGGTATGACGGCGATCTGCGGCGCGACCACTTGAAGGAAAGTCGGAGTGGTGGACGTATCACTGCCGTGGTGGGCTACCTTGAGCACGTCGGCGCTGAGGTAGTGCAGCGACTCGCGCAGCATCTCGGCCTCGGCGTCCGCTTCGGCGTCGCCCGCCAGCAGGATGAGCGTCGAGCCGTACTCCAGCCGGAGGACAACCGAGTCCTCGTTCGGGTTGGCGCTCTCGCCCTCGCCTGAAGGGTGGAGCACGCGCAGGGCCACGTCCGGTTCGCCCTCAAAGGTGATGAGGTCGCCCCGCCGGGCGTGGTGTACCGGCACTCCCTCGCGCCGCAGGGCCGCGTCCCACGCCTGCTGCAGGTTGCCCCTCGGCTCGTACGCCGTCTGCACCACGCGCTCGACGTCGTACCGCTCGACCAGTTCGATCAGCCCCATCAGGTGGTCCTGCTGCGGGTGCGTCAGCACGACCAGGTCGATGTCGCGCTGCCAGAAGGGCAGGCGCCGCCCGATGCCCTCGGCCAGCGGGGTCACGCCGGGGCCGCCGTCGATCAATGCCGTGCGCCCCGAAGGCGTGCGCACCAGCGTCGCGTCGCCCTGCCCA
>DASTEB010000614.1:0-7136 GCA_035710025.1 Chloroflexia bacterium | reverse complement strand
GTGGTGCAGCAGCCGCCCGCGGTCGAGGCGCCCGGCATGCCGAGGACCGGGACTGGAGGCAACCTGGCGTTGCCGCTGGCGGGCGTGCTGGGGCTGGTGCTCCTGCTGTCCGGCATGTTGTACCGCCGCACCGCGCCGCGCTAGACTGGACCGCAGCACACGACACTCCCCGGCGTTCGTACCGGGGAGTGTTCTCATGTGAACGAGGCGCGGTCAGCGAGAAATGCCGTAGAGGGGACGCAGGGCCTCGTACCAGAGCCGGTTGATCGAGCGCGTGCCCTCTTCGGTGGGGTGTACGCCGTCGGGGCCTAACTCGTCGGGGTGGGTCCTGAACCAGGCGTAGAGGTCGGGGCCGGGGAGGAGCGCGTTGCGTGACGCTACCCGGTCTATCACGCCATTCAGGGCGCGTATATTGCGGTCGTCTGGGCCGTCGGAAGCGAAGGGGATGCGGGCCACGACGGGGATGCGGCCTGCCTCGCTGATGCTGTCTATCAGGGACTGCAGGTTGTCCTCGAACACCGAGGGGCGGACCTTCTGCCAGGCGTCGTTGGTGCCGTAGCCGATGGCCCAGACGTTGAAGTCGGGGTTGAGGTCGAGCCAGTCCTCCACGACCGACACGCCGAAGCCGCTGTTCATGCCGCCCACGCCCCCATCTATCATCGCGGGGAAGCGGTCGGGATCCGCCCGGCTGACAAGCTCGGCGAATGAGGGCTGGTTGGCGGGGCAGCGGGCGAAAGCGGCCACGGTAATCGAGTCGCCCAGGAAGAAGACGGTGTCGTCGGCGCTATTCGAGGCGTCGTGCAGGTCTATCTCGTCTATCACGAACTCGTCGCCCAGCGGGCCGGGCACGGCGGACGTGACGGTCATGCGCACCCAGCGCGCCCCGGCGGCTGGGAAGCGGTGGGAGCGGGTGCGCGCCCTGTTATCGGTGACGCGCACGACCTCGCGCCAGGTGCCGTCCGTGCCGTCGGTCGAGTCGGCCGAGGTGGAGATGGTGTAGCCGGCGGGGAGGCCGTAGGTAGGGGCACGGGGCTGGGCGATGTAGTCGCTGGTGCCGCTGCTGTTCCACACGAAGAGCAAGTCGCCCTCGACCGGCCGGACGGGAAGCGACAGGCTGGCGGGGAAGTCGTCGGAGCGCCACGCGGGGGTGCAGTAGGTGCGGTCGACGACCCTGCGGAGGGCCGCGTCGAGGTCGGCGGCGCGCAGGGGGACCAGGGGGTTGGGCCGCAGAAATTCAAGCTCGATCTGGGGCGTCGGGGTGCGGCGGGGGAAGATGACGGTGGCGATGGGGGATGGGAGCGGGCCAGGCCCGGGAGGTGTGGGGCCGAAATCGCAGGCAACTAAGGCCGCGAGCAGGGTGAGCATCACACAGGCCGAGACAACCCTGGCGATGCTATTCCCTCGACCCGGCAAATCGTGCTCCTCCTCCACAGGCGCGGTCCCGCGGGCCAGTATACCACGTGTGCGCGTAGGGATGGTATACTGGCCGGCAGGCTCCACCCTCACGAGGCTGGAGCCGTCAAGTTGCGTCATGAAGGAGGAATGATGGGCGTTAGAGGCCCCGAACGATCTTCCCCCGGCGGCAGGTTGCTGCCGCGCATTGCACTGGGGCTGACGATACTCACACTTCTCGCGGGCTGCGGCGGCCCTCCCCTCGTGGCTACGCCGACACCGCTGGCCCCGGCCCCGGAAGCGACTCCCACGAGCGCCGATCCGACACGCACGGCACCGGCCCCGACGGCCACTACCGACAGGCGGTCGAGTGCGGGCGCGGGGTGGTCGCAGACCATACGGTGGCGGGGCGGCGACTGGTTTCTGCTGGGCGTGAATTACCCGTACCACTTCTACGGCAACGATTTCGGCGGGAATCTGTGGGGCAGCTACGGCGTACACGACCCCGAGACTTACGCCACGGTGGACGCCGACTTCGAGCAGATGGCCTCAGTCGGGATACGGACGGTGCGCTGGTTCGTGTTCACCGACGGGCGCGCCGGAATTACCTTTGACGAGGATGGGATGCCGACCGGTCTGGACGAGTTCGTCTTCCAGGACCTTGACGCCGCGCTCGAGATCGCCCAGCGGCACAATATCGCGCTGAACCTGGTGCTGCTGGACCACCGCTTCGCCTTCGACGCCAGGATGGAGAACGGCGTGCAACTTGGCGGGCATTCCGAAGTGCTTGCCACGCCCGACGGGCACCAGGCGCTCGTGCGCAACGTGTTCGAGCCGGTGTTCCGGCGCTACGCCAACCACCCGGCGATCCTCTCGTGGGAGGTCATGAACGAGCCGGAGTGGACCCTGCTCGACGCGGGCACCGTGGACCGGACGGTGAACACGAACCCTCTCACCCTCGCCACCTTCCGCGAATTCGCGGAACTGACTATCGAGGCTATCCATGACGTCGCGGGGAGCTATGCGACGATGGGCTGCGCCGACGCGAAGTGGGCGCAGAACTGGATGGGGCTGGGCCTGGACTACTACCAGATCCACTTCTACGATTGGATGGCACCGTACAGCACGGACAACCTGTACGCCATGCGGGCCGAGTGGCTGCGGCTGGACAGGCCGGTGGTGGTGGGCGAGTTCCCGGCGGCCAACAGCACCGTGGCCGGGCTGCGCGACTATCTCAATATATGGTACATGAACGGGTTCGCGGGCGCGTGGGCCTGGAGCTACCGCCCGGGCGAGACCTGGGGCAGCCCGGACCCCGAAGTGCTGCGCTCCTGGGCAGAGGCGCACCGCGAGACGGTAGACATACCGCCTGCGCGCTGAGTTTCGCGATGCCGGGCCGATTAGCGCGTGCGGGCAGCGCCCTTTGAGCCGCCGGCCGTTTTCCGGCAGGCAACGTCCACGGTGAGGGCGAGCGGGACGCGGGCGAGCAGGCGGCTCTCCCAGTATCCAAGCCGCTGAGTCAGGCCGAAAGCACGACCTAACACGTACCGGCGCACGCGGCGGAGCAGGGTCGGGGGCGCGGCTGCAGGAGCGCCCGGGTAGCCGCCCCAGCGGTGGAGCGCGTAGTAATGCCAGAAGTCCCACGCCTGTCCCAGGATGTGGAAACTGTACTGCCAGCAGACGGGGTGCAGGCCGTGACGGCGCAGCATTGCGCGCAGGCCGCGGTAGGTAAAGCGGTGGACGTGGCCCCGCGCGATCGGCTTGAGATCGGCGTGCCAGCCTATCTTCCAGCGGAGCCACTCGAAGGTGCCCGGCTGACCTTCGGCCGGCACGGTGGCGGCGAGCAGGGCGCCGGGGCGCAGGACCCGCGAGATCTCGCCCAGGGTGCCTTCCGCGTCGGGCACGTGCTCCAGCACGTCGAACAGGACAACGGCGTCGAAGCTCGCGTCGCGGTAGGGCAGGGCGTCGGCCGAGGCCACGACGTAGCGGATGCCGCCACCTAGGGCGCGGGCCGTGCGGATGGCGGTGCGGCTGAGGTCGCACGCGTGGAAGACGAGGTCGGGCCGGGCGCGGTACAGTGCGCGGGTGGTGGCGCCCGCTCCGCAGCCCACCTCGAGCACGAGGCTGCCCGGCGCAAGCCCGGCGAGGGCCGCGAGCGCGCGCTCCACCTTCAGCAGCGCGAAGTCCCGCCGGCCGTCCGCGCCCACGGCCGGGTAATCGCCTATGACGTGCTCGGGAGCCTCGTAGTCGAAGGCTTCGCCCGTGCTCGGCCCGGCGGGACTTCGCTCCTCAGTCTCTGGCTCAGTGGTGAGTGACATTCTCGCTTCCTCGCGCTTCTCCGGATTACCTCCTGCTTCAAAGCGAGAATCGTACCGTCAGACTCGGGAGCTTTGAGCAAGGTGCCAGGTAGCCTACTTTAGCGGCCGGTGTACCAGTGGCCTAGCAGACCGAGCAAGACTTCGTTGGTTGTGCCTGCGTTCTCGGGGTGATGCTCGAACCGGGCGCGCTCAAAGTATTGCACTGTGTAGGTCTTGCCGTCGGTCTCGCTCTGCTCCTGGAACTCCTCTGACAGCGGGTAGCCGAAGATAGGCAGGCCGCCGTAGCGGTTCCAGTAGGCCAGGAAAGGCCCGCTCATGCTGTGGCCTGTCGGCTCGAAGTAAAGCCGGTCGGGGGTCGAGGGGAAGGCGGCGATCCGGTCGAAGGCGCCGCCCGTGCGCCCGGCGGCCATGTAGGTTCCCAGCAGGCCCAGCAGCACGTCGTTGGGCGGGCTGTTCTCCGGGTGCAGCTCGAAGCGCTGGCGCTCGAAGTACTGGACAGTGTAGACCTTGCCGTCGGTCGCGCTGACCTCCTGGTACTCCTCGGAGAGTGGGTAGCCGAACATCCAGAGGCCGCCGTTGTTCTTCCAGTACTCGTAGAACGCGCCCTGCAGGGTGTGACCCGTGGCCTCGAAGTAGGCGCGCGTCTCGGTGTCCGGGCCGGGCGAGGGCACGCGGTCGAAGGCGGGGTTGCCGACTCCTGCCTGCCCGGGCTGCGGGGCGGGGCGAGGTTGGCCGTCCGGCGAGGGAGGCGGTGGGGGCAGCGGCTGGCCGGGGCCACCGTACCAGCGGGTCAGTACCTGCACGACGGGCTTGTTGTTCAGCGCGTTCGAGGTGTCGTTAGGGCCGGCGGCGTGGACGTAAGGCTCCCAGTACCACCAGTAGATGCCGCGGAACCAGGGAATCGCGCTCCACACCTGAACGGTGGCCTCAACGGCGCGGGCCTGCACGCCGAGGTCGAGCACGTTGGACTTCTCGGGCTGGTCCCAGCGGGCCGGGGAGTTGATGTAGGAGCCGAAGCCGATTTCGGTGAAGACGACGTCCTTATTGAAGCGGTCGCGCACGGCCTTGATCTCGTCCACCCAGTGGTAGGTGTCGCCCCAGTGGTCGGTGTAGGTGGTCCAGCCCGCGACGAGTTGCTCGAGCGTGGGGTTGTCCCACTCGTACAAGGGGAAGTAGGCGGAGATGCCGATGTAGTCGAGCCTGTCCCACCAGGTGATCTGCTTATACTCCACGCGGGTGGTCTTGCCCCAGTTGGCCGAGTAGGTGAGCAGGCCGGAGTAGCGCGTGCGGGCGTTGGCGATGAGCGCCTGCCAGTGGGAGGCGTGCTGAGGCTCGGTCATGTTGATCAATTCGACGCCCAGCGTGAACTCCTCGACGCCGTTGGCTTTGGCGATATCGAGGTAGTGGTTCATGAAGGCTGTGTAGGAGGCGAACCAGGCTGAGCTATTGCTCGGGGCGATATCGGCTCGCCAGGAGCCGTCCCTCACGTCCAGGTAGGGGCGGAGCATCACGCGCATGCCCTGGCGGTGGGCTTCTGCGATCGCGGCGACGACCGACTCGTCCGAGGGGGTGCCTTCCCGGGGGTCGGGGGCGATGGTCGTAGAGGAGGGCGTGTCCATGAACCAGCGCGGGGCCAGGGCGACGGCGTTGCCGCCCGCTGAGCGCCAGGAGCCGATTGCCTCGGGCAAGTTGGCGGCCTTGTACGGGTCATGCCCGTAGCCGATCATGTTGACGCCCTTGATCCAGTTGGCGGGCACGGTATTGGCCTGGGCCGAGGCGCCCGTGCCTCCCGACGGCAGGCCTGCCAGCAGGGCCAGGACGACCAGGGCGCTGACCAGCGCGCTCACTACTCTATTCAATCGCTGCATTGACGGTTGCTCCTCTCAAGGACGTTGTTGGTAAGCCGCATACACTGGAAACGGTCGAGCCGGTTAGTGTGCTGCAAGCACTTTGTTGCTCACGGCGTCTCGCAATTCGGGAAGAACGTATTGGCCACGATCTTGGACGTCTGGCCGCGGGTGGCGTTAGCGCCCCAACGGAAGTAGGGGCGGTTCTGTGGGTCGCACGGCTCCCCCGCCCCGCCGCAGGCATAGCCGGAGATCACGCCGTGCAGGTTGAGCCGCTCGATCCACAGCCAGAATGGGTTGGTGCCGGGCACGTCGGCGAAGGTCTGCTGCGCGGGCGGGATGGCGTCGTTGAATTCCTTCGCCTCCGATACTATCTTGCCTATCTGGCCGCGGGTGGCGTTTGCTCCCCAGCGGAAGTATGGGCGGTTTTGCGGGTCGCACGGCTCCCCCGCCCCGCCGCACTGGTAGCCGTTGATGACGTCGTGGGCCACCATGCGCTCAATCCACAGCCAGAAGGCGTTGGAGTTGGGCACGTCGGCGAAGGTCTGCTGAGTGGCGGGGATGGCGTCGTTGAACGCGGCCGAGTTGCTCACGATCTTGGAAAGTTGGCCGCGCGTGACGTTGTTGCCAGGGCGGAAGGTGCCGTCGCTGTACCCGCTCACGATGTCCCGGCAGGCGAGGCAGGTGACGAAGGGGTAGAAGGTGCTGCCCGGCGGTACGTCGGTGAAGGCGCAGTTGGTACACGGGGGCTGGGGCGTGCCGGTCTGCTGGGCCACCGCGGTGGCGGTCTGGCCGTTGCCGTAGGCGGGCGTATTGGTGGCCGCGAGGGTCGGGATGGGCGTATGGACCGCCTGGCCGATGCGCACATCCGCAGGGTGGGCGGCATCGAAGGCGGCCGAGGCGTCGCGGAAGTCGTCCCAGGTGCCGGTGCCCTGGTCGTAGTAGCTCCACGCGAGCGCGCCCGCCCAGTTCCTGGCGTAGGTGCCCTCCATCAATTGGCCGGGTGTGTAGGGCGTGACCGCCCAGTACTGCGAGTGCGAGGCGACGCCCCGGTAGGCCGAGCCGGAGGTGAGCGCGCCGTCGAGGTCGAGCGCGGTGGCGAGCAGGGGGAAGCCCTGGTTCCAGCCGCTGGGCCAGGGCCACAGGACTTCGGCGGTGCCGTTGAAGCCGGGGGGCACGCCGGGCAGGCTCGCGGTGGAGGCGACCCACTGCCCCCGAGGCGGGATGGTGATCGAGTTGCTGAAGTAGGGCTGGCCGCCGCCGTGGTCGTTCAGCGTCACCCAGATGTTGATCGGGCTGGACTGGCTGACGTTCTGCACGGCGAAGGTGGTGAGCCGGCCGCTGCCGCCCGCGTCAGGCCGGTGGACCACGGGGAAGTGCAGACGCTGGTCGGGGTTCTGGGTGGCGGCATAGAGGGAGGTAGCGCTTGCCGAGCCGTTGGTCGTGACGCTGCGCATCACGGCGGCGGGGAACTGGTCTGACGTGATGACGGCGGTGCCCTCGAAGCCGCCCGGAAGGACCGACTGCGGGTCAACGACGGCCGAGCCGTAAAGTGGCAGGTTCACCACCTGAGAGGCTA